>JABDAO010000058.1 GCA_013289095.1 Bacteroidota bacterium
TCATAAAAATGCCCGTCGGGCATGCCATCCGGTACGGTGACATGCACCGTTAACGCATTTTCGGTTGTACTGATGGCCCATACATGCAGATCGTGTATGCCGCTGATGCCTTTCTGACCGTTCAGAAACGCACGCAGTTTGATCATATCTACATTGCCCGGAACGCCGTTCAATGCCAGCCTCAGCGATTCGCGGAGCAGGCCCCAGGTGCCATAAACAATTACAAGCACCAGCACCAGACTGATGACCGCATCCAACCAGAACCAGTTGGTAAATACAATGATAATACCTCCGATGACCACACCCAACGATACCAGCGCATCGGCTGCCATGTGCATATAGGCGCCTTTGAGGTTCAGATCGCTGTCTTTGTCTTTCATAAACAGCAGGGCAGTCACGCCATTAATGACGATGCCTACACCGGCCACAATGGCAACAAGTTTACCTTCAACATGCACCGGTTCTGACAAACGGATAATCGCTTCCCAGGCAACAGCGCCCAGGGCAAGCAACAGAATGCCGGCATTCAACAGGGCTACGAGTACGGTACTTTGTTTGTATCCAAAGGTGAAGTTGGTCGTGGCTTTTCGCAATGCAAATTTGGTGGCCAGCAGGGCCAGGGTCAGACTGGCTACATCGCTCAGATTATGACCTGCATCCGATATCAGTGCAAGAGAGTGGGTGATGAGTCCGGCAACCACCTCGATAACAACAAATGCCGAGTTGAGAATTATCCCGATAACAAACGCCCGGGTTATGTTTGCCGGGAGGGTGCCATGATGATGGTGATGATGCCCATGTCCATGTCCATGATCGTGGCTGTGACCGTGATCGTGCTTATGATCAGCGTGGGCATGATTATGTGAATGATCTCCATGCTCCTGTTTATGAGGAACAGAGTCGTGATCGTGCGAATGGGGTTTGGTATCGTTCATGTCAGGCGGAAATTCGGGTGTAAAGATAGGTCTTCTGGTTGAATTTTTAGTGAATCTGGAAGGAATGAGCCAGGAACAGGTCTGATCCCGAAAATGATGTTGCGAATCTTTATATCAAACACCGCTGTTTCCAGTTGCTTTCTTAATTTTATGCCCTGCCTGCATCAAACGAATAGGAAACAGGATATTAATCATGCTGATATGATCAGAGACCTGAATAAAGCCGAAGTCCACGATATTATTGAAACCGGGCGTTATGACGAGCTGAAAGAAGCCCTCGACGACTGGCTTTCGCCCGAAGTAGTAGAGCTTATCAACTGCGTGGATGAGCATGAACAGGCCATTGTCTTCAATGCCCTTTCGCCCCGTATCCTGATCAAGACCTTTAAAGTACTCGACCTTGGTACGCAGAAACGCATCATCCGCGATCTGCCTCATCAGGAAGCTGCCAACATACTCAACGAAATACAACCCGACGACCGTACCGAGTTCCTCTCTGAACTCCACGGCGAAATCGTGAATGCCCTGCTTAAACTCCTTTCGGACGAAGAACGCCGGGTGACACTGAGTCTGCTGGGCTACCCCGAACACAGTGTAGGCCGGATGATGACTCCCGACTATGTGGCCATCCGCAAAGACTGGAGCATACAACAATCGCTCGATTTTATACGGGTGAACGGGCAGGACAAGGAAACCATCAACGTAATTTATGTAGTCGATGAAAAAGGCATCCTGATTGACGACATCCGCATCCGGGAGTTTTTGTTTGTTTCGCCCGATAAAAAAGTGAGCGATATCATGGATGGGCGGTTCACCTACCTCACCGTGACCGATGCCGAGGAAGATGCCATCGGTGTTTTTAGAAAGAATAACCGGGTGGCCCTGCCTGTCATCGATTTTCAGGGCATCTTGCTCGGTATCGTAACCATCGACGACGTGCTGCGTCTGGCCCAGCGCGAAGAAACCGAAGACATTCAGAAAATAGGAGGTGTGGAAGTGCTTGATGAGCCTTATATGGATATCCCCTTTTTTAAACTGATGAAGAAACGTTCGGGCTGGCTCATCATCCTTTTTCTGGGCGAAATGCTCACGGCCACCGCCATGGGTTATTTTGAAGATGAAATTGCCAAGGCCGTTGTCCTGGCCTTGTTTGTTCCGCTCATTATTTCGAGCGGGGGCAATTCGGGTTCACAGGCCAGCACACTCATCATCCGTGCCATGGCTCTGGGCGAAGTGACGCTGCGGGATTGGTGGAGGGTCATGAAACGCGAAATCTTTTCAGGTCTATTCCTGGGTTCTGTGCTGGGTGTGATTGGTTTTTTGCGCGTAGCCACCTGGACCCTTTTTACAACGATCTACGGCCCTCACTGGTTGCTGGTAGGGCTGGTGGTTGGTTTCTCGCTCATCGGGGTTGTCTTGTGGGGAACGCTTTCGGGCTCCATGCTTCCGCTCATCCTCAAAAAATGCGGGGCCGATCCTGCCGTTTCATCTGCTCCGTTTGTGGCTACCCTTGTGGATGTAACCGGTCTGGTGATCTATTTTACCGTGGCTATGACCATTATGCGGGGGACGATTTTGTGAGGATCGGGGAATGGGTACTAACCGTTGAGGGGAGGAAAGAGTTGAATAAACGGGGAACAGGAGCTCCGATTTACACGTACCGTCGGCGACTCTTCTCCTCCAGCTAATTCTTCCTTCTCCCCGTCAACCGTTGGCGCTAGGTGTAGCGCTGTTTCTGTGATAGGTATTGGTGCCGGTCGCCAGAGGTGACCCCTACGCAATGGATGAGTCCCAAACGAAGGAGGCTTTGTCAAACCATACCCATAAAACACCAGATCAGATGAACGCAAGGAACGCAGAAAATACCCTAACCAGCATGAAATGAGGCTTATATACAACTGCCGCCCTCGTTTTTGTATTTTTTTAACGAAACCGGCCAAAATCGGCCCTTAATAATAAGTACTTTCGTATTCAGTAAACCAACACTTGATCTCTCCTTTCCTCTGTATGAGGATCGAGACCTGGCAGGAAGCATACCGCGTTTGTTTCCACCAACACGTTTAAAGGCCAGACCTTCACTCACCAAAACAACCTATGAAACCATTCCTCTTCCGTTTATCCGTATCGCTTTGCCTGCTGGTACTCATTACCTCCTGTATGTTTTTTCAGGGGCCTCCCACCAAGGACGAAGTGATCCAGGACATGTTGCTCCAGAACCTGAACAGCACCCATTTCTCTCCCCAGGTATTTAATGATACCTTTTCGGTGCATGTGTTTAATCTCTACCTGAAACGTCTGGATTATAACAAGAAAATCCTGCTCCAGGAAGATGTCGACAAACTGGCCAAATACAAATACCAGATAGACGATCAGGTGCAAAAAAATTCACTCGACTTTTTTAACCTGAGCATAGACATCATCACCAAACGCACCCACGAAGACCAGCAATACTATCGCGACCTGCTTGCCAAGCCTTTTGATTTTACCAAGGACGAAGGCGTTGAACTCGATCCCGAAAAATTCAAATATGCCTCGGGCAAGGACGAACTGCGCGAAGCCTGGAGGAAATATCTGAAATACCAGGTACTGTTCAGGGTAAACGACATGATGGTGGAACAGGACAAAGCCCTGGCCAAGAAAGACTCGGTCTTTAAAACAAAGACTCCGGCCGAGATGGAAGCCGATGCACGTAAAAAAGTATTGAAAGTACAGGATGAGGTTTTTGACCGTCTGAATAAGGTTGACCGCGAAGACCGTTTTTCGCTTTATTTGAATTGTCTTGTCGGCGCCTACGATCCGCATACCGAGTATTTTGCCCCCGTTGAACACGATAACTTTGATATTGCCCTGAGCGGACAGCTCGAAGGAATCGGGGCCCAGCTTCAGCAAAAAGACGAGGAAATAAAGGTTTCGAGTATCGTTCCCGGCAGTCCATCCTGGCGTCAGGGCAAACTCAAAGCCGGCGACATTATCCTGAAAGTAGCTCAGGGGGCCGACGAGCCTGTGGAGGTTACCGGAATGAAACTAGACAATGTGGTGAAACTGGTACGGGGTAAAAAAGGTACCGAGGTAAGGCTTACCGTGCGTAAAGTAGCAGGTGGAACCGAGATCATCACCATCATCCGCGATATTGTACAGCTTGAAGAAACCTATGCGCACTCCGACATTGTAAAGGCCAACGGATCAAAGATTGGCTATATCAAGCTTCCTTCCTTTTATGCCGATTTCAAACGCCAGGGCGGCCATAGCTGTGCGGCTGATGTGAAAAACGAAGTCATCAAGCTGAAAGCCGAAGGGGTGGATGGCATCGTGCTCGATCTGCGTGATAACGGGGGAGGATCGCTTTCGGATGTAGTGGATATGGCCGGTCTGTTTGTAGACAAAGGCCCGGTGGTACAGGTAAAAGGACGTACCGGTCCGCCAACGGTATTGAACGACCGCGAAGAGCCCCTGTTGTATGATGGCCCGCTTGTCGTGATGGTCAATACCGGTAGTGCATCGGCCTCGGAGATCATGGCTGCGGCTATTCAGGATTATAAACGCGGCATCATCATGGGCAGCACCACCACCTTTGGTAAAGGCAGTGTACAACAGATGGCCGATCTCGACGATCAGCTAAACCCCAATTTTGCTTCCTACAAACCCCTGGGCTATGTAAAAGTGAGCCGGTCGAAATTTTATCGGATAAACGGAGGGGCTACCCAATTGAAAGGCGTTGTTCCAGACATCATCCTTCCCGATCGTTATATGTACCTCGATCTGGGCGAACGTGAACTGGATTACCCGATGAAATGGGATGAGATAGCAAAGGCCGATTATTCGACCTGGAAAATCCATCCGCTTGACTATGAGAAACTGCGTAAGGCCAGCGAGGCCCGTACAAAAACCGGAGCTTCTTTCCAGCTTCTTTCCGAAGAAGCCCTTCGGTTGAAAAAACAAAAAGAGGATACCTACTCAACCCTGAACCTCGAAAAATACCACGAACAGGAAAAAACACTGGTAGAAAGCGGAAAGAAATTCGAAGTCCTCGATAAAGATATTGAAGGCCTGGAAGTGGCAACACTGGCGGCTGATCAACAACTGAATCAGTCAGACTCCAGCCACATGGCACGCGAAAAGGATTTCCAGAAACGCCTCCGCAAAGACATCCACCTGCTCGAAGCGGCGAATGTGATTAAGGATATGAAGTAAGGCGGTTTTTTTTTAGCTATGCTGAATGTGGCGGGTTCTTTAACGAAAGCAGGAGAATCGATGAACTTAAAAAGCGCTTTATATTAAACACAGAGAACACGGAGATTTTGGTGCTTGCCTCCGTGTTTCTCTGTGTTAAATCCAAAGAAAGTCGACCCAAACCAATAAACAAACAGCCCCCCGATCTACCTCACAATCAATTTCCTCACGTTCGCCGTCTTTTCCCCAAACACCCTGATAAAATAAACCCCTTTTTCTTCCATCATCAAATCAAGCTGTTCTTCACCGTTGATGGCGATATGCCGGATCATTCTTCCGGCAACATCAGAGATGTCGAGGGTCTGTGTATGTTCGGGGATCAACACCCGGAAAGTTCCTCCGCTCGGATTGGGGAAGACCAGGAATGAACCGTCATCGGCAATGGTTTGCTCCTCAATACCTGTTATAGTATGCGGAATGCAGCGGTAGAACACAGCCGTGTTCGACATAAACGAATCTTTGAGGGTTACCGATGTTCCTGCTGCTGTAAAATAGACTGCCGCATTGGCATTGGCCGGACTAAAACCCGTGGATGGAACCGTTTGGTAATTATTGTACCGGAGCATGACATAGGTTGCTCCCGGAGTAAGCGAGTCGGCCGTGAGTTTTGCCTTCATCAGACGGGCCGGGACTCCCAGGCTGACATTGGGTTCGTCTATCGAATCGAGGACAATATGCACGGGTTTGGTCAGATGCTGAGGATCGTAATTACCCGTAACAGCTACACCATAATCAACATCTTCGGGGATGCAATAACTATAGGTGGCACCGTTTCCCGACATAGACCGGGTGTCATAAAGGGTTGAAAAAGCCCTGACAAAGGCGGTTGTGTCAAAATTGCTGATATAGGTAAGCTGATCGGTGCCGGTATAGGTATTTACACTTGTGGCCGAGAAACCGATGGCAGGGATGATGTGGTCATAATCGGGGTCGTTCAGCCCGTTGATGTAAACGGTGATGATGACAGGTTGTTTTTTGTTGAGGTATTGCTTTACCCAATCCAGGTAGGTTTTGTATTGAGGAGTAGATCCGTTGGGGTCCCACTCGTTGAAGTTCATTGAAAAAGAGGCCAGGGCCGTGGTGTCGTTTACATAGATGAGCAGCTCGCCCCCGGCAACGGTGCGGCACAGACCCTGGGAGATATAGTTTCCATAATACAGACCGCACATCTGTATGGAATTTTCTCCGCAGTACCCATCGGCATTGGGCCACTGCAGACGCGGAGTTATAGCAAGCAAGGCGCTTACCTGGGCACGGATTTGAAATGAGAGGCAAAGCAAGAGCAGGAGGGGGAGGTGTCTTTTCATCCTATAGGGAGTTTAGCTGAGAGGAAGCAATGTAGTTCTTTATCCGGAAACGACAAGGTCTGTTTTTTACACCCAGACCCCGGATTGCCGGAAAGCATTCTTTCTCTATTTTTACCATCGGTACATTTACAGACAAAGCGATTTCATCGGTTCATGAGCATCCCTATTCAGGACGAACACACACTTACAAAAAAGGCTTTCTGGAAAGATCCCGAAAATGCATTGTGTCTTGTCTTTGTCCTGTATGCCGTCTTCTATTCACTCTGGCAGTTTTTTGGGTATACGTTCGATCGTATTCCCGGCGATCTGATTGATTCGCGTTTCAACAACTACATCCTTGAACATGGGTACCGTTACCTCTGCGGCCGGGATGCCTCGTTCTGGAATGCACCGTTTAATTATCCCGAACCCAATATCATGGCTTATTCTGATAGTTTTCTGGGTCAGCTTCCGTTCTATGCATTTTTTCGGGTTCTTGGTTTTAACCGGGAAAGCGCTTACCAGTGTTGGTTGATTTCGGCCTATCTGCTCAATTTCTTTGTCTGTGCCTGGGTTTGTTTTAAACTGAGCGGCAACAAAACGGCGAGCATAGTGGGTGCTTATATCTTTGCCTTTGGCACCTCGATCCTCGATCAAAGCAATCATACCCAGATGACAGCCAGATACCCCATTGCGCTTGCGTTTTATTTTCTGATCCTGTTCCTGAGGCAGCAACGGCACAGGTGGTTCCTGCTCTTTCTAGGGAGCATGCTGTTGTTGTTTTTAAATTCTATTTATCTGGGTTTCCTGCTTTCGCTTGGGTTGGTTCCTTTCGGGATCGGCTATCTCCTGGTGTATCGCAAAGAACTGTCCTTTCGGGCCTTCTTCCGGCCAAAACAACTGTTGCTTTGCGGAATATACCTCCTTGGCTTCGGTTTGCTCATGCATGCTTATTTCCTGCCCTATATTAAACACAGTGCATTGGGCAATTTCAGCCCCAATAGGGAAGATGTGTTCGAATCACTCCCGCGTTTGACGTCCTACCTCATGACCTCCAAAGAGGCGGCTTCGTGGCAATCATTATGGACACACCCCGATGGGTTGAAGAATTTCTACAACCATTTTCTCTTCCCCGGAGGGATGGTCATGCTGAGTATGTTGCTGCTGGTTGTGGTGAGTTTTTGGAGGCGCTTTTTTACAAAATCGCCGGTCTCTGCCCCTCAGCTAAAGCTTGCGCGTTTGTTTCTTTTTTCCTTTGTATGTCTGTTACTCCTGACTGTACGATCGAGGTATCTGATGCTTTACAAGTACGTATATCCCATTCCGGGGTTTGGCGTTATGCGCGATCTGTGCAGGGTTGTGAATATTGAGTTTTTTCTTTACGCCTTAATTGCAGCCTTGTTTTCTGCTTATTTCTTGAGCAAAATAACCAAAACCTGGGTCCGGATGGTGATCTCTTCTCTGCTGCTGTTTCTTCTCTTTTTCGATCTGCACTATGATTATGAGATGGCAGGCACCTACTCAAAAGCGGAGACTCAGCATGATTGCCGCGCATTAGCCGATAAAATCAAGCAGACGCCGGCCTATAACACCTATGAGGCTGTGGCCTTCATGCCCGAAAAAGACGATCGTTTTACATTCATCATCCATCTCGATGCCATGCTGGCCTGTCAGGACCTGGGCATCAAGACGGTGAATTCATACACAGGCACATGCCCCGGCTCGTACTGCCATTTTGCTTCCATGCATTCTATGGATGGTTTGAAAGAATGGTTTTCGTCTGTACACCTTGCGCTTGACAGTACCCGGATCTTGATTGTACGCTGAACTTCGGGGCCAGACCCCGAAAAACGTATAAACCCAGATAATGTGAGATAAAAATAAGCTTTGGTTTTGATCTGTTCAATCGGGTAATTTACCTCCTGAAACAGATCCAACAGGATGATCATCAGTTAGATAAACTCGTGCTGTCAGCCAAATCATTCGTCAAGGCCAGACTATCATTTATACGTCAATAAGCAACCTTCATCGAAGATATTCTTGTAGAAAGTGTATCTTTGAGGCAACCATTCCAACCTCTCTCTCATGAAAAAAAAGTTACTCGTTTTTAGCGCTGGTTTGCTGTGTTTTGCAAGCCAGGTTCTTGCCCAGGTAAGCTTTACCGCAAATCCAAACAATGGTTGTGCTCCGTTGCCGGTTACTTTTAGCAATACCAGTTCAACCGGCAACTATTATGTCTGGAATTTTAATGATGGAACAGCCTCGGTTCATGTCAAGAACCCGGTACATACGTTCAATCCGGGCGGAAATTTTAATGTAAACCTAACCGCCTTTGACACAACCGGCGGGGGAATGATAAACAAGGGCGGCACATCCATGAACATCAATGTCAATGGGGGCGATCTGCAGGTTTCTGGCGACTCAGTCTGTCCGGGCGAAGTGTTTACGGCTTCCATCAATGGAACCAATGCCAATAATTATTCCTGGTCTTTTGGCGATGGCAGTTCAAGTTTTCAGCAAAATGCCTCGCATAGCTATGCCGCTCCGGGCATTGATACACTCAAGGTTACTTTTCAGAATGGCTGCGGAGGGACACAGTATTTAAAGCGTATCATCACCGTTAAAAACGGGGCGCATCCCAGCGCTCAGTTTGGAATGAATGTGGGTAATGGCATCTGTCCGCATGATATGGTGCAGTTTTATCCACAGAACCAGAATGCAACTTCGTATCTCTGGAATTTTGGCGATGCAAGTGGTACAAACACACAAAGCCAACCTACGCATAGCTATTCCAACACCGGAAATTTTGCGGTGAAGCTTACGGTTACCAGTTCATGCGGAACATCATCGAGCTGGATAGACACGGTTCATGTAACAGGTACGAATCATTTCCCGAATTATTCCCAGATCCAGTCAAACAGCAACATGGCCTGTCCGAATGACATGGTAAATTTTAATTACAATGTGAATGCGGCGCTGAACACCGTCTGGAAATTCGGCACCGGCGATTCAATGCTGACCTCAAGCGCTTCCTACGCCTGGACAACAACCGGAACCTATACGGTTACGGCCAAACTCACCAACGGTTGCGGCCTGGATACGGTGCTCTCGTATGTGATGACGATCAAAAACAACCTGCCTTATCAGGGCGGAGTACAAACACAATTCAGCCCGAACCCGGCTTGTCCGAATGATGTTGTTCATTTTCAGAGCAATCAGGCCGATGCATACAAATGGTATTTTGGCGATGCCGCTCACGATTCATCATCGGTTGCACAGGCGCAGTTTTCATATCCATCTACTGGCACCTACACCGTAACATTGAAATTGTACAACGGTTGCGGACGCGATACTGCCGTTACGGGTACAGTGACAGTGAACAACAGCGTTGTTCCAACACTCAGCCATACAGGCAACGGAAATGGAAACAGCTGGGGCGCCCCCGCTTCAACATCCTGCCCGGGTGATACGGTCTTGTTTTATGCCCAGGCAACCGGAGCTCTGCATTGGAATTTTGGCGATGGAAGCATCCTCAACGGGGGGACTCCGTTGTACACCCAGGGAGGAGTTGCGTATATTGCCAAACACGTTTATACAACAAACAATACCTACGAAGTAAAATTGACCGTCACCAATGGTTGCGGCAACAGTGTTACCGATTCACTTCCGTTCACCGTTGGAGGAAGCAGCCCGGTAAACGGATCCTTGAACCTGGTTGGGAACAACTCGTCGAATACCTGTCAGCCCATACTCATGATCGGGGCAGGAGGGTCTACCTATCTGTGGTATTTCGGCAATGGCGATACCCTTCTGACACATGCTGCACAGATATCCTACAGTTACCCCACAGCAGGTAATTACACCATCACCCTGAAAGTCACAAATGGGTGTGGAAACAGCGCAACATATACCCAGCAAATGAGCATCACAGGCATGACCCCATCTCTTGCATCCACAAACCTGCTTTGCAATGGTTCAGCCGGAGGAAAAATCATCGCATCGTCGAACGGAGGATATATGCCTTACACCTTCTCCCTCAACGGAGGCCCTTATCAGGTATCCAACACATTTAACAATCTGGCCGCAGGAACGTATACCATTACCATCAAAGACTCTGCAGGTTGCAAGGTAACATCGGTAGCCACACTGAATCAACCGGCAGCCCTGGCGCTTGCACCGGGCTCTGTAAATTCTACCTGCGGAAGCGGTAATGGGTCGGCTACAGCCACCATGAGCGGAGGAACCGTTCCCTATACTTACAGCTGGCAAGCAGGTGGCGCAACAGCCACATTGGCCAATCAGCATTCGGGTTCATACCTGATTACCGTTACCGATGCCAATGCGTGTACGATCAATGCCACCATAGCCATTAACGACAACTCCGGACCGGTGGTAACCTATACCGGAATTCAAGGCCCGTTTTGTGTCAATGCCGGTTCATTTTCATTGAGCGGCGGAACGCCTACAGGAGGAACCTATACCGGAACAGGTATTTCGGCCGGTTCATTCTTTAATCCTGCCGCTGCGGGGCCAGGTACCCATACCATCAATTATTCGGTTACCGCTTCGGGCTGTACATCGTCTGCCACCAATACCATCGTGGTAAATGCCTTGCCGCATGTAACTGCATTTTCTGTACCTGCCAATGGCAGTGTTTGTACCGGAGGATCTGTAACCCTGAGTGGAGGAGGAGCCACCACATACTCGTGGAGCGGTTCGGCTTCAAACAACGTGGCCTTTGATCCCACAACTTCGCTTACGTATACAGTTAGCGGCACCGATGGCAACAACTGTACAAACACGGCCAATGTAAGTATCACCGTGAATCCATACCCAACCGTAACCCTGAGTTTTGCCGGACATGATACCCTGGGCGATTGCCTGAGCAATGTAAACCTTAGCGGAGGAACGCCGGCAGGAGGAACCTACAGCGGTAACGGGGTGGCTGGTTCCAGCTTTAACCCCTCGGCCGTTGGCGATGGCAATTACACCATTACCTACAGCTATACCTCTTCAGCAGGTTGTATGACCTCGCATAGCGCGGCGCTTACCGTAAAACCTTGTCCGCTTGGAGTACAAAGCCTCACGATGCCCGGGTTGAAACTGTATCCAAACCCCAGCACAGGCATGGTCATGATCGAGACACCCGATCAGACAGGAACACTGGAGGTGATGAATATTATCGGACAGGTTCTCTATTCAGAAAAAATTGTTCAGACATCGCATCTGCTCAATCTCACGGCCCAGCCAAACGGCATTTATCTGGTCAGGGTTGAGGGAGCAAGCGGGGTGGCAGTTCAACGGATTATCCTGAATAAATAGACCGGGAGACTAAATCCGATGTGTGATTGCACGCAGATTATTATGATGAGAATGATTTTTTAAACAATGAAGCCTATCGTGTTCTGACTTTTTGAGCGAACCCTGTTTGTGCCCCGTATTCTAAGCGCGGGGGTACTTATTTTGAAAGCCATGGTTATCAAACCGAAGTCGATGGAAAAAGGTTTGAAGTCAATGGATATCAAACCGAAGTCGATGGAAAAAGGTTTGAAGTCAATGGATATCAAACCGAAGTCGATGGAAAAAGGTTTGAAGTCCATGGATATCAAACCGAAATCCATGGAAAAAGGTTTGAAGTCCATGGATATCAAACCGAAGGCGGGGTAAAAGGGTTGAAGTACAGGTAAATCAAACCGAAGTATTTGAATTACAGGTAAATAAAACCGAAGTAACGTTTAAATCTAAATCTAAATCATTTTTTATCCTAATTATCATAATAATCTGCGGCTATCAAACATCATCATTCATGCCCTCTGATTTCAAAATTCTAACCAGGCGCCGGTTTCTTAACATTCTTTCACATTCCTAAAATACCAGAAGCCCTGGTCGGTGCGTTAGTTGATTCAGAAACGAGCGCTCATGAAAATCTTTATTGCCATCCCCGCCACCTTGCTGTTTACGGTTATTATTTCTGTCGCTAACAAAACGGCACAAGAACATCCTCCAACCACAGAAACCACAGCGATACCCGCAGATTCCAAAACCTGCCCTGCTGATACGGTGTCTTTCAGGCTCCGGTAATTTTATGACGCCAGCCGGTGATCACACCAAACAGGCATTTCAGCCGGTTTCTGTGAATGCCTCCTTAGCAGCGCTTTCTGAATAGCCAACAGGGCCACTTTCCGTCAGACCCTGTGCTTTGAACAACCTGCGCAGACGTATGATCCATCCTGGCGGCTACAACAAGGGGTGTCAGGAATGGCTGTTAATTCCTGGTAAACACCGTTGTTATTCGATATAGATTATCTATCTTCAAACACTTTTTCAATCGCAATGAATAAACATACCGGACCCATACCCGTTGTTTTTTTATTTTTGGAAACCCTTTTTGAAGATCTCAACAGTAAGCTCTTATCCCCATGAACAAAGTACTCATCAGCTTTATTGCCGCTTTTCTTTTTACAGGTATGCTCCAGGCTCAGACCGATACGGTCAAAGCCAAAGTACTGGATGAACAGGAAGCCGAAAAAATGTACAACATCGGCATCGATAACCTCAATGCAAAACGCATGGCCGAAGCCTTGAGCGCTTTCAACAAGGCCATTGAAATAAAACCTGCTTTCGAAAAGGCCTATTACAACCGTGGACTTACGTTTGCCGATATGCTCCAGTTCAAACAAGCCATAGACGATTACAACAAAGCCATTGAATTAAACCCCAATGCCGATTCGTATTTCTTCAGCCGGGCCCAGGCCAAAGTATTGAATACCGATGCCGACGGGGCCATGGATGATTTCAGCAAAGCCCTTGGCCTGAACCCAAAGAATGCCGAAGCGGCTTATTACCGGGGAGAACTGAAGTTCGAAAAAGAAAATTACCAGGGAGCGCTTACCGATTACAGTCAGGCGATCGATTCAAAGCCTGATTATGCCTATGCTTACAACGACCGGGGCAGCGCCAAACGCATGCTCAACGATATGCCCGGGGCCATTGCTGATTACAGCAAAGCAATCCAGCTCAACCCCGGGCTTGCGTTTGTTTACAACAACATGGGAAGCGCAAAGAAAAAGAACAACGATCTGCACGGGGCTGTGGATGCTTACACCACCGCTGTCACCATGAAAAGCGATTATTACATAGCCTACAACAACCGGGGCATCGCCAATTACGAGCTGGGCAACTTTAAGTCCGCGATGGATGATTTCAATAAGGCCATCCAGCTCAAACCCGATTACGCGTTTGCATACAACAACCGTTCAGCCGCCAAATACAAAGAAAAGGATTACAAGGGCGCTGTAGAAGATTGCAACAAGGCCATAGAACTTAACGCTGTATATGGATATGCCTACATGAACCGGGGCATAGCCAAAGAAATGCTGCGCGACGAAAAAGGCTCCTGTGCCGATATGAAAAAAGCAAGCGATCTGGGTGTTGACCAGGCAAAAAGCTATCTGAGCGATTGCCGTTGATCTGTTTTGCACTAAACATTTTTAATCGAAGTACCGTGAAAAAATCAATCCTCATTTTTTTGTTTATCTCCGCTGTCAGGGGGATGAATGCTCAAACCAATATTGAGTTTGAAAAGGAAAATTTTAAAGACCGCAAAGACGAACTGAAGGAAGCAAAAAGCAATCTCAAAAAAGGCGATGAATTGTATGTGTCGGGGATGACCGATTATGTGGAAGCAGTGGCCCATTTTATTGGTGAAAGCCATTATGTTCCCGGCATTAATGATATTGAAGGAAGAGGTTCTGCCCAGTTTGTAGAAGCGATTGACTATTACAAAAAAGCAAATACATTCAACCCCAACAATGCCGATCTCAACTTCAAACTGGGTTTTAGCCTGATCTGGACACCGGCAGGCAAGTTCTTGGCTCTGCCTTATTTCGAAAAAGCGTACCAGCTAAACCCCAATGTATCGCCCGAAATACAGTACTACCTCGGCCGCGGTTTTCAACTCGATATGCAATGGGAAAAAGCCTCGGCAGCGTATAAAGCCTATCTTCCGTTTCTGACCCAGAAGGCCGCCGAAAGCAAAGTAAAGATTGATGACGTAAACAAAAAGATAGGCGAATGTGCCACCGGTCTTGAACTATCTCAAAAACCCGATCGCGTGTTTATTGACAACCTCACGTGTGTGGTAAACTCCAGATTCCCCGATTATGGCCCGCTTATCTCTACCGATGAATCTGAAATGATCTTTACCTCTCGTCGTGATAACTCAACCGGAGGGCTAAAGACCCCATCGGGAGAGTATTTCGAAGACCTCTACCTGAGCACTTGCAAAGACCCGAGTCTGCCCTGGGGAGCGCCCACCAATATGGGTAAACCCATTAATACCGAAGATCACGATGCAACCGCCGGTCTCTCGCCCGACGGGACCACACTTTACATCTACCGCTTCACGCGAAAAGATGGTGGTGATATTTGGGAATGTCATCAACAGGGCGATACCTGGACAAAACCCGAGCGCATGAACAAAAATATTAATTCAGATGCGCATGAATCAACGGTGAGTCTCTCCTACGATGGAAAGACACTCTATTTTGTGAGCGACCGGAAAGGCGGCATGGGAGGAAAGGATATTTACATGTCGCACCTCGATGACAAAGGCAAATGGGGACCTGCCGAAAACCTGGGGGCGCCTATCAATACAATGTATTCAGAAGAAGGCGTTTTCATTCACCCCGATGGAAAGACCATGTATTTCAGTTCACAAGGTCATAAGACCATGGGTGGCTATGATATCTTCAAATCGACCCTCGTGGATGGAAAATGGACAGAGCCTGTGAACCTGGGTTATCCGGTGAATGGTCCGGACGATGATGTGTTCTTTGTTATTTCGGGAAGCGAACGTCACGGATATTATGCATCAAAAAAGAGCGAAGGCTGCGGAGAAAAAGACATCTACAAGATCACCTTTCTCGGCCCGGAAAAACCGTTTGCAATGAATGCCGAAGATAATCTGCTGGCAAGCGTTGCTGCTCCGATCAAGACCCGTGTAGTGGCCCCCCCGATGGTAATCACTACCGCCGCCCTCACCATTCTGAAAGGTGTGATAACCGATGCCCTTACCGGTAAACCGCTCGAAGCCACTATCGAGTTGGTAGACAACCAACGCAACGAGGTGATCGCAAGTTTTAAATCGAACAGTGCCACGGGTAAATACCTCGTTTCGCTCCCCGCCGGTAAAAACTATGGAATTGCCGTAAAGGCCGACAATTATCTGTTTCATTCCGAAAATTTTGACATCCCCAATACGGCCGCATTCCAGGAGGTGAACAAAGATGTGCAACTCAATAACCTCACGGTTGGGACCAAGATTGTGCTGAGAAATATCTTTTTTGATTTCGACAAATCAACCCTGCGCCCCGAATCGACCAACGAGCTGGAGCGTTTGCTGAAACTGCTCACCGATGTGCCTACGCTCAAGATCGAAATATCGGGCCATACAGACAACAAGGGTAAAGCCGATTACAACCAGCATTTGTCTGAAAGCCGATCGAAAGCCGTAGTTGATTACCTGGTATCAAAGGGCATTGCTGCCGACAGGCTTCAGTTTAAAGGTTACGGCCTTACACAGCCTATGGCCACCAACGATACCGACGACGGGCGCCAGCTCAACCGGCGTACGGAGTTTAAGGTGTTGAGTAAATGATGCATCTTTCCAGGCTCAAAATAAATGAGCAAGAATAACCCTCCTTTTAAAGTAAGCTGGGCGAATATCAACTTATTGTCGACGAATATATGTTCGAACTCGGCAAGATAGGCATCCTTTCTATTTTCGTGCAGTCTTATTCCCTTAGGTTTATCTGCCGGGCTCCTGTTCTTTCTCAAGAGAACAAGACCGTTTAGCTAAGTGGTATTAGATTGCACGTATAAATTAATTTTAGGAAAACATCATGAAAAATAAAAGCTTGTTCGCGGCTACTGGCATTGCTATGGTTTTAATTGTGGTTCTGGCACTAAACTGTAGGGGAATTCTTTCCTTCCGGACAAAATCAATATCAAAAGATCTCAATGCCTTGCCAAAACAGACGAAGGCCGGTGGATCCTGGGAATTTAACCGTTTAAAGGATCCTATTACCGGAAAAATTCCTGCCGATGTGCATGAACGCGAAATGAATTTTGTAACCGAGATGCGTCAGCAATCAGACAAGGAAAAGGAAACCCACGGTGCAGCAAATACCTATGCCTCGGTTGGCCCAAATAACCAAGGGGGCCGTACACGGGCCATTGCTTACGATGTAAACGGTGGCTATATACTTGCCGCAGGCGTCACTGGTGGCGTATTCAAAAGTACCAATGATGGAGCATCGTGGACACAGACCGATATTCCAGATGTGAATTATACCGTTACCTGTATCACCCAGGATCCAAGACCGGGATATACAAACACCTGGTATTATGGCACTGGCGAAGCAAATTCAACCGACCGTACAGATTATGGCAATGGTGACACAGAAACTATACCCGGAGACGGAATCTGGATGTCAACCAACTCAGGTGCGAGCTGGAGCATTATCCTCGCGCCGAATCCGACCACGTGCTCGAGTTATATCAACCGAATTGTGGTAGATCCTTCTTCCGGAAGTGTATACGCTGCCGAAATGGGTGGTATTTATAAGGGAGTATGGGTTGGAAGCACCTTGAAATGGAGCCTGGTTTTGGGTGTTGCCAACGATCAGAATCAGAGCGACTACACAGATGTCGTTGTCACTTCAGGAGGTTGGGTCATTGCAGCATTCAGCGGCAATACAACTGCCAGCAATAATGTTATTTGGGGTGGGGTGTGGGAATCCACAACCGGAGCTAGCGGCAGCTGGACACAGCTTGCAGGTAATGGTGGAGTAGCGTCTTCTTTTGGATGGCCCGGGTACTGGAATTATGGAAGGGTCGTGCTTAGCTTAGTGAATTGCAGTCAGTTCTTTTACCTCAACCCGGTTAGTGTTTATGTCGCATTCTCAAATACCGGCAACAACGATGAACAGACCTATGGTGTAAGTCTGTTTGAGTTGCAGTATGAGGGACAAGTGGTAACTACCCGAACCGGAAGCACCACGCTCTGGAATTGGAAATGGACCAACAAAAGCGCAAATGTTCCACAGCCGTGTGGAGCGCTTTGCGGGACCGATACGCAAGACGATTATTGTTTAGCATTAGGAGTTGCCCCTAAGGCACTCATTGCGAACCCGGATAACGTTTTTATTGGAGGTGTTAATTTGTATTGGTCTAATAACGGTTTCTCTAATTCCAATTATCAAGCTGTGAGCACAGTTCATTCAGATAACCATGTGGTGGCCTTTAATCCGGTAAAAAATACAGAAGTTCTGGCAGGATGCGATGGAGGTATTTATCGGGGCGTCATGACCCTCAGCAATGCAGCCGTTACCAATGTGAACTGGACAGCCCTCACCAATGGTTACCGCACAACGCAGTATTACTTCGTTAATATCAATCAAAACGTGAACAGCAGTGCAGCGCCCAATCAATATATAGGCGGACTACAGGATAACGGCACGATGATGTACAACGGCAGTCTGAATCAGGTGAGCGTTGGAGGGGGAGATGGGAACTGTGTCGGGCTGGACAATATCGGAACCCAGTATTATATTCTAAATATAAGCGGACATAATTTTTGGAGAAATGATCTCAACGGAAACGCCGTTGACATTACACCCGCAGTACTGACAAATCAGACTTATTACAATTTTTTACCTGGTCTCTTCATGCTCGATCAATCAAACACAGCCCAGTCGAATGTTATGTACATCCCGGCAGCAATTTATAATCCCAACATGAGCGGAGGGTTTGAAGGCATCTTGCTGATGGCCAAGAACGCCTTGTCGATAACAAGTGGCAGTGGATTGGGATGGACTGTGCTGAGTCCGGTCTTTGAGAGCAATGTTACGGCCATCGCAGAGGAGACCAATTTTCCATACACAGCCAATGGAGGTCCTAACCCAAGCAAAGTCTTGTATGTGGGTACTCAGGATGGAGCAATCTATCGCATTACAGACCCCCAGAACTTTTATGGTCAGCTGACCTCGAAAGAGATCAGGTTGCCACAGGTTGGGGATGGATTTATCAGCAGTATTTCTGTGAATCCTTTATATCCCGGTACAGTGATCTTTACTGAAAGTAATTACAATTCGCACGTGGGCGTTGGTTACACTACAACCGCCTTGAGTGCAACTCCCACGTGGCAGAATGTAACGGGTAATCTGTCAACGCTTTCCATCCGGAGTTCTGCTATAGCCTACGGTGCAGCAGGGGCAGAATATATTGTCGGCACCTCAGCCGGACTGTATAGCATCAAACAAATGCCTGCATCGGGAAGCCCTGTCTGGAGCCAGGAAGGTGCAGGAACCGTTGGCTTCGCTACCGTAAACTCTTTATCCTACCGGTATGCCGACAATAAATTGCTCATCGGCACGCATGGAAATGGAATGTATCTGGGAACCTTGGGCACAGGAAGTAGTCCGATGCTTAGCGGCATTGAGGATAAAGGCAATGGAAAAAATGAAACAGCAATAACCGTATATCCAAACCCTGCTCGCTCCCAGGATGTCACGGTAAGTTTTACCCTGACTGAGCCAAGGCTCGCTAGGGTACAGATCCTGAATGCCGGAGGAAAACTCGTGTACTCTTCACTCCAGGAATTCGCAGAAGGAAATAATACCTGTACACTCCCAACTTCCGGGCTTCCGGGCGGCGTTTATTCGGTAATGATCGATGGGCTACCGGTAAAAAGGGTGGTCTTTCTTAAATGATAGCGTTTGTTTTTTTAGCTGATTTACATCGGGTCCAGAAAAAGAAAAGGATTCCAACACTGATCTGAGTTCTTGTTGCCATCGCGCAAATCACCTTAAATTTGTAGCTTTAAGCAAATTTAAGCGTTGTGACAGATCAGGAAAAACATAAAGCTAAACAGGAATTGTTCTTCATTGCTGAAGGAATCATCCGGCAGCGTATCGAGACATCCACCCTGGCTATGCAGCAAGCCCAGGAATCGGCCAACAGCGATGACAAAAGCTCGGCAGGCGATAAGTACGAAACAAGCCGGGCGGCAGGTCAGCTGGAGAGCGAAATGCATGGGGTGAGCCTCAAGCAACATAAAAAGGATCTTGCATTCCTGCATACCATCGATCCTGCCATTCTTCATCAGGCATCCGGTCTGGGGGCAGCCGTCAGGTGCCCCGATTTCCTGTTCTTCATCTCACTCGGTTTGGGCGCCTCTGTACACCGGCTTGGAAAAGTTTTTATGCTTTCCACGCAGGCCCCGCTGGCGCTTGCACTCAAAGGGAAACATCGTGGTGAGCAGTTCTTAATGAACGGAAAACAGATGGAGATCCTGGATGTATTCTAGCAGGAAGGATGATGTAAGATGTCTAATCGGCGAAAGAGCCCATGAAGCC
>JABDAO010000059.1 GCA_013289095.1 Bacteroidota bacterium
CTACAGAGGATGTATGGTGCGGCACAATGTATACCGAAGGTACGTGGCCCGATGGGCTTGCAATCTTTACTGCACCAAACTCACGCACCGATCGGTTTGCCGACAGCATGACTGCCATGGCTTATATGCACTTTTCTGAAATTGAACAGTGGGCAGACACCAGGAACACGATCCCCAATCAGATCGAACTCAGGGGCCCGGGTTATGAAGAATTCAAGCAACTGAAATCCGAAAAAATAATAGACCTGCTCGAAAAACGATTTCCCGGAATACGCAGCCAGATTCTTTCATACTCTGCTTCCAGTCCGCTTACCTACCGTGATTACATCGGGTCCAGAGATGGCACACTCTATGGTATCCTGAAAGATTACAAAGACCCGCTCAAAACCTTTATAACACCCAAGACCCGGATTCCCAATCTTTTTCTCACCGGGCAAAATCTTAACCTGCATGGGGTGCTGGGTGTTACCGTAAGCTCTGTAGTGACCTGTGGAGAGTTTGTGGGACAGACTAACCTGATACGTAAGATCAAGGCCTGTTCGGAGTAAAGACTGCTTGACTGATACATGTTGTGTGATTGAACCCCGCTGACGCGGGACGAGCGTCGGTTTAACTCAGGGCATCTCTAATAACCCCGTTTTCTTGACCTCTCCCTGACCCTCTCCGCCGCAGGCGGAGAGAGAATGTTTGGAAGGGGTTATTAGAGATGCCCCTCAGATTGTGCATTAGATGGCTTGTGCGCTAATGAACCGTGTGTTAGGATTTGCGCGGGATTCAGGGTCAATGTCAAAAGCTGGGGGGCAGAGATCGAATGACTGATGCATGTTGGTCCAGCCAGAGACACGTTCCCCCGGGGTTCCCGACACATTCCCGAAGGTTCCCGACATGTTTACTAAGCTTCCCGACATGTTTACTAAGCTTCCCGACACGTTTACTAAGCTTCCCGACATGTTCCCCAAGCTTCCCGACATGTTTACTAAGCTTCCCGACATGTTCCCCAAGCTTCCCGACACGTTTACTAAGCTTCCCGACATGTTTACTAAGCTTCCCGACACGTTTACTAAGCTTCCCGACATGTTTACTAAGCTTCCCGACATGTTCCCTTAGTTTCCCGACATGTTTGCTAAGCTTCCCGACACGTTTACTAAGCTTCCCGACATGTTCCCCAAGATTCCCGACATGTTTACTAAGCTTCCCGACATGTTCCCTTAGTTTCCCGACATGTTCCCTAAGCTTCCCGACATGTTCCCCGAGGTTCCTGATACTTTCCCTCTGGTTCCTTATCAAGGCTGCGTGATGCCTTTGCAAGGTTGTAAGATGTCTTTCAAAGGCTACGAGATGCCTTGTCAAAGTTGTAAGATGCCCTCTAATGTTCCTGATACATCCGGTAAGGTTCCATTCCTGTTCCGACAGATTTCCGAACGTTTCGTACCGGAATGAGGAATAGCAAACGTTTTTTATCGAGAGTCTATGCTATAAACCGGGATTTTGGAAAAGCCGTGTAACAGGCTAATGCAACGTGCGTTAAGCTTTGTGTGTGTCACGATAGTCATCGGGATGGGTTATCCCGCGGGTTCGTTGTGCTGCTGGCCTTTTGAGCACGAAAGCCTGCTACGAATGCAGCATGCGTGATAAAACAGGTTACTCCCCGGAAAATGACGTTGACCCATAATCAGTAACCCCGCGCTGAAGCGCGGGGTTACTGATTTGAGATGCCTGGTTGAATCATAAAATACGAGCAGAAATACAGGGGCTGTCTGTATTTCTGTTGCATCGTGTTTACTTAACTAAATGACATTGTGCTTTTGCATGGGGTTATTAGATTTGCAAAAAAAGTGAGGTGTTTATACGAAAAGCACAATTTACTTTACACTCCCTTTCAGTATCTGGCGGTCAGCCCAAGACCCCCTTTAACGAGAAAAAGGGGGTTGAAATGCCTATAACAGCATACGTTAGCCCTATTGCTTTGCGTTGGCTGCAAAATATTTCATGATCTGGGCCTTCTGATCGTCGGTAAATTGGTTGCCCCCTCTTTTCGATTGCATTTTATTCACGATCGGGGTCCATTCGGCAATGGTATGGCTCTTCGGGTCAGCTCTTTTCAGACTGTGGCATTTGCTACAATTGGTATGCCAGGCTCCTTCTTCGGGTGTGGCAGGTGTATAAGCCGATTCGGTAGCGCCTCCTTTTTTACCGCAGGAGATGATGCTAAAGGAAATGATGCAAAGAAAAAGTGTTTTTTTCATAGGGAGTATTTTGAGCATGCAGGTGATCAGCTTGTGAAGCGTAAAAATAGTTTTTTTTTAGCTGTATTTCTCAAAATAGCAGAAAAGCAGCCGGCAAAAGCATTTGTATTCCCGGGTTGCTTAAAAGGGGAAAACAATGATCGATCACTGCCTCACCACTTCTCTGCCAATCGAAAAATAGGAATACCCGAGTTGTTTCATCTGTTCTATGGAATAGAGATTTCGTCCGTCAAAAATCACTTTGTTTTTAAGCAGGGCTGATACCTGATCGAAGTCGGGTGTCCGAAACAAACCCCACTCAGTAGCAATAATGAGGGCATCGGCGTTGTTCAGCGCTTCGTATGGATCGTTGGCATAAACAATTGTATCGCCCAAGAGTTTTTTCACGTTGTTCATGGCTTCGGGGTCGTGGGCAGAGACAGTGGCTCCGCTTTTCAACAATTCGTCGATGATAAACAAGGCCGGGGCTTCGCGGATATCATCGGTATCGGGTTTGAAAGAGAGGCCCCAGATTGCAAAATGTTTGCCTTTGAGGTTGTTCTTGAAATGTTGCCTGATCTTGGGAAGGATAATGGTTTTTTGTTTTTCATTGACTTCCATCACCGATTTCAGGATGCTGAAGTCATACCCGGCCTCCGAAGCAGAGCGGGCAAGCGCCTGTACATCTTTTGGGAAACAACTTCCACCATAACCGATGCCCGGAAAAAGAAAACGTTTTCCGATACGGTCATCTGCACCAATACCAATACGTATCATGTCAACATCGGCTCCCAGTTTCTCGCAGAGGTTTGCGATTTCGTTCATAAACGTGATCTTGGTGGCCAAAAAGGCATTGGCTGCATATTTGGTGAGTTCGGCAGAACGTTCGTCCATAAACAGGATCGGGTTTCCCTGGCGTACATAGGGGCGGTAAAGTTCATCCATGATCTTTCTGGCTTTTGCCGAACTGGTGCCTATCACCACACGGTCGGGTTTCAGAAAGTCATCCACCGCAAATCCTTCGCGCAGGAATTCGGGGTTTGATACCACATCAAACTCACAGGTTGCATGCACCTGGATGGCTGCAATCACCTTTTCGGCCGTGCCTACCGGAACGGTGCTTTTATCGACAATTACTTTATACTCGGTCATCAGTTTGCCCAGCTCGGTGGCAACACCCAGGATATAGCTCAAATCGGCCGATCCGTCTTCGCCAGGAGGAGTAGGGAGGGCCAGAAAAATGATCTTCGCCTTTTCGATGGCTGCTTTCAGGTCTGAAGTAAAAGTAAGCCTTCCGGCTTTGATATTCCGGTGAAACAGCACATCCAGGTGGGGTTCGTAAATGGGCACGATGCCTTCTTGCATCTGTTTTACCTTCCCGGTATTGATATCCACGCAGGTTACCGTGTTGCCTGTCTCCGCCAGGCAGGTGCCTGTTACAAGTCCAACATATCCTGTTCCTACTACTGTAATATTCATATGTTATCTGAATCGTTCGTTTAATTGAAAAATGGAAGAGCTAAAGACACGTTCGCTCTCTGTGTCGCGTTCTCACAAGGTCTTGGTATCAGGCTTTCAGAAACTCAAGAACCGAATCGGAGATGTATGCCAGCGTTTCCTCATCCATTTCGGTATGGATCGGGAGCGAAAGCACGGATGCACACAGTTTTTCGGTTACCGGAAAATCGCCCGGTTTGTACCTCGCATCCAGATAGGCCTTTTGAAGATGTAAGGGCAAGGGATAATAGATCATGGCCGGAATCCCCTTTGCGCTTAAAAACTCCCTCAGTTTTGCACGATCGATGCCATGAAGCAGCAAGGTATATTGATGAAAGACATGGGTGGAATTCGTTGTCCTGGCCGGGACAGAGATGGCTGTTTGATTGCCCAGGGCTTTGTCGTACCAGGCAGCTGCTTTCTGACGGGCCGCAGCATAGTGATCGAGGCGCTTCAGTTTCACACGCAGGATGGCGGCCTGGATACTGTCGAGCCGGGAGTTCACCCCGATAGAATCGTGAACATATTGAACACGTTGACCATGGTTGGCCATCATGCGTATCTTTTTTGCAAGCTCATCGTCGTTGGTATAGAGCGCGCCCCCATCACCATAACAACCCAGATTTTTGGAAGGGAAGAAGGAAGTACAGCCAACGGTTCCGATAGTGCCCGCTTTTTGGGTCTTTCCGTCCGAAAAGATATAATCACTTCCCAGAGCCTGGGCGGTATCTTCAATCACATACAGTTTATGTTTTGCGGCCAGAGCCATGATCATTTCCATATCGGCACATTGTCCGAAGAGATGCACAGGAACAATGGCCTTGGTACGGGGCGTAATGGCTTTTTCGATGGCAGCCAGATCGATGTCAAAGGTTTTGGGATGTACATCAACCAGTACCGGTGTCAGCCCCAGCAGGGCAATGACCTCCGCAGTGGCTACGTAGGTAAAGTTGGCGGTAATAACTTCGTCACCCGGTTTCAACCCGAGCGCCATCATGGCAATCTGCAGGGCATCTGTTCCGTTGGCGCAGGGGATGACATGTTTCACACCCAGGTATTGCTCCAGCTCTGCCTGGAAGGCCTTTACTTCGGGCCCATTGATGAATGCCGCGCTCCTGATCACACTGCTGATCGCCTCGTCGATCTCTCCGCTGATCTTTGCGTACTGGGTCTGGAGATCAACCATCTGAATCTTTTTTACGCTCTTTTCCATTTTTAGGGGGATTGGATTAAAAAGCGAAGGTAAGCAAATTTAAAAATCTTTGTTTTTTGATATTGAAAAGAGAGGCGCCCTAAACGAGGCTACAAGACGGGCAGAAAATGAGGACCTATTGATTCACTGTTCAACTTATGCCAAAGTCCCTTCCTCTGATAGCTATCGGGCGACTTTGGGGTTGAGCGTGGCGCGGAACGGCCCTGCACTTCGTGTCGGGTTTATTTGGCAATAACTATCCTGCGCATCAACCGGTTATCTTTCAGTTGCATTTCGAACAGATAGATCCCCGGCGCCAGGGCTGAAAGATCAAGCTCCTGACTGTTCGAAACCCCCGAATCGATCTGACGGTTGTACACTTCTTTTCCAACCGTAGAATAGACCTGGATGTTCACGAGCTGTGCCGAAGGCAAATCGTAATTTACCGTAAAGCTGCCATTTGATGGGTTTGGAAAGATATCAAGCGATGCATCCTTTACGAGGTTCGGCACATCCATGTAATAACCTACGGTAAAATTCTCGTTGAAACCGCAGCCAAAATCGCCCCCGTTATAATGAGGCAACGTAACCGAGGCGTTTGTAGCTGCATTCCTGAAGAGGATATACCCCACCCCGGGGTTTACGGTATAATCTGCATAGAGCCACCAGTTTACCCCATCACATTGCTGCACCGTTACTTGAAACGTGTAACAGCCATAGGCAAGCGTCACCGTATCATTCATGATGGTATTGATTGGATTGTCTACCCGGCTGGCAACCACATTGCCCAGGGCGTCCACAATCCTCCAGTTCGTTTCCGAATGTTGTGAATTCGTGGTATCGGTGGTGGCGTTTGTACGGAACTTAATGGCAATTTTTGAAGGAAACTGAGGAGGATAATTAAATGTAGAACTGATTTTATCGTTTGCTGAATACTGATCTGTACCACCATTCGGAGCGCTGATGCTGACATCAAAATTCTGCTCAGATAACGCCGGAAAGTTCACGGCGGTTGCAGGAAGTGTTACTTCCTGAGTCTGCATAAAGGGCAAGCTGCCTGTCCAGGTATATGTCTGCGGTGAGCCTCCACGTATGCCATAGGTGAAGGTGAGCGAGGTAAGCGTTGTTGAACCGGTGTTACGGATAATCACTACCGGATTCGAACAGATGGCGTTAGACCGGTAATAGGCATTCTGTTTGCTTGGCGATTTGATGTCTTCCAGCGAAGCATCGAGCGTAAAATTGGGAGCCGTGTATGTAAAGAGCTGGGCTTCGATTACATAATTTGAACCTCCACCAGGCGAAGTATAAGGCTGCCAGTTAAGATTTACACTGAACGGGGTATTCGGGGCTACGTACGAGGTGAGTTCATGGTCGATGGGCAACACTTTTGCTCCCGGACACCAGTTGGCCCGCTGAAACGGCCAGGTCCCGGGTTGCTGGTAGAAGTCATTGATGCCGCAATCGTTTCTCCACAGGGTCTTCTGACTGATCATGGTATTGTTGAGCAGCAGCTGATAATACGCTGCACAAAATTCTGAACAATTATTACTGTCGCTTCCATGCCCGGTGGCAACAACCCGCAGCATAGCATTGGTTGCAGGGGAGGCCATGGTAACGGTATCGGCAGGGAGATACGTTTCAATAGAAGGCGTACTGCCGTACCAAAAGGTGCCATGGGTGCGGCTGCTGTAAATATTTTTAACCCCCACGGTGTTTCGGGGAGGAGTGCCGGCAATGAATTCGAGTTCAATTTTCAGGGTGAAGCCAAACGAATAGCCCCCATAATTTACCCGGATGGTTGAACTGTCTTTCAGGAGCGGGGCATAATCAGTGATGTCGATCACGTATTCGTTTGTCCAGGTATTGGGCATCGATGAGGCGTAGGGTGTGATCACCCGGGCCAGTTCAACGCTGTCGCCTTTGTGTTTGGCAGGGAGAATATAGACACTGGTCAGATAATCCCAGGCCCCGCAGTATTGTGTTCCCGCAGGGCAACTGTAACGGCCCAGGATATAATGCAGGTAAATTTTACGGTAGGAATGGGTAGCGGTGTCGGGCAAGACCAGGAGGCTGTCGTAATTACCGGTATAGGTCATTTTCAGACCGGAGATGGGAACAACCAGGGTTGTATCGCCGGGCGCTGCCTGGATCAGTTGTGTGTTCAGAAAAAAGAAAATGCCAATGGCAAGGAGGATGTTGAAACGTTTGTTCATCTGCAAATGATTGATTGTTCTCAAATATACAGTTTCCTGTTTTGAGAACAAGCCTGACGAGCATCAGATTTCGGGTAAACTAAGGTTTCGGGGTTCCGTGTAAATATAAAACACATGGCCGGGTAATTTTGAAAAACGTAACCAGAACCGGGCAAGAACAATGCTTTATAAAGTGATTACAACGTTACTCCTGGTTTCTCTTCTTTACCATGGTAAGAATCGTTGCCAGGGCTACAGTCTCCCCGGTCTCATCATAAACATCCACCAGCCACTTTACGATTCCTTTAGCAATATCCTCTGGAGTCTTTTTTTCCTGATCTATCTTTTCCTTACAGGTGAAACGCACCCCGATCGTTGCTCCGGGGTAGACGGGTTTGATAAAACGGCATTCATCCAGACCATAATTCAGAAGTACAGGGCCTTTTTTGGCATCCACAAAAAGACCTGCCGCCTTGCTCAATACAAAATATCCATGAGCCACCCGTCCGGTAAAGATGGTTCCATCAAGAGAAGTTGCATCCATGTGGGCATAAAAATTATCACCGCTCACTGCGGCAAAATTTACGATATCTGCTTCGCTTACCGTATGTTTTGCGGTAATAAGGGTTTCACCAATTTCAAGTTCTTCGAAATAACGTTTGAAGGGATGAATGTCTTTTTCAATGTATTTTCCACCGTATTGGTATTGATGCGTAATATTGGAAAGCGTAGTGGGCGACCCCTGGATGGCGGTGCGTTGCATGTAGTGAAACACCCCGCGTTTACCGCCCATCTCCTCTCCTCCACCGGCCCTGCCCGGTCCGCCATGGACCAGTAATGGCAACGGAGAACCATGACCGGTGCTTTCTTTGGCACACTCGGCATTGAGGACCAGAATCCGTCCGTGCATACAGGCAGCTCCAAGCACATATTCACGGGCAATTCTGTCGTCAGCAGTAATGATAGAACTCACAAGCGAGCCTTTCCCCATTTTTGAGAGTTCAACAGCTTCCTCCGTGTTGGCATAAGGCATGATGGTACTCACCGGTCCGAATGCCTCTATGCTGTGTACATCGGTATATTTAAACGGATTGTCGTTCAGAAACAAAATCGGCGACATGAATGCCCCCTTATTTTTATCAGCCCCCGTTACGGTAAAATTCTCGAGGTCGCCGAAGACAATCTTTTGCGTTTTGAGGAGCTGGTCAATCTTTTCCCGCACCTCTTTAACCTGTGCTTTTCCGGCCAATGCACCCATCCGAACACCTTCAACGTTTGGATCGCCGAGGGTGGTGCCTGCCAGGCGCTTACCAAGAGCTATCTGCACATCTTCCACCAGGTTTTGAGGCACAATAATCCGTCTTACTGCCGTACACTTTTGACCGGCCTTGGTGGTCATTTCACGTTGAACTTCCTTTATAAAAAGATCAAATTCTGTACTTCCCGGTTTCACATCGGCACCCAACACACAGCAGTTAAGGGAATCAGCTTCCATGGTAAAAGGAACAGCTTCTTCGAGCAAACGGGGATGTGCTTTGAGCATTTTACCGGTCAATGCCGATCCGGTGAAGGTAACCACATCCTGGCTCATAACATGGTCGAGGATACCATTCGCAGAGCCACAGATGATTTGCAGGGCGCCTTCGGGGAGGATACCCGAAGCAATGATTTCACGGGCAACGGCTTCGGTTAAAAAAGAGGTAACAGTGGCCGGTTTCACGATAGCCGGCATCCCCGCCAACCAGTTGACGGCAACCTTTTCGAGCATACCCCATACCGGAAAATTAAATGCATTAATGTGTATGGCTACACCTTCTTTAGGTACACAAATATGTTGACCGATAAATGACCCGCCTTTTGATATTTTTGCCAGATCGCCTTCAACGCAAAAAGGCTCGTCTGGAAATTGCCTGCGCAGGCTTGCATAGGCAAACAGATTACCAATTCCTCCTTCAATATCAACCCAACTGTCGGTTCGTGTAGCCCCAGTGGCCCAGCTGATCTTGTAAAAGAGTTCCTTCTTTTCCATGAGATGGAGCGCAAGTGCCTTGAGCATGCGGCCACGTTCATGAAACGTCATCCGGCGCAGTTTTGCACCACCCGTTTTACGGGCATATTCGCACATGGCCCCAAAATCCAGCCCTTTGCTGGAGGCATGCGCAATGATCTCGCCGTTGATGGCGTTATACAGGGCTTGCCCTTCACCTTCACCGGCAACCCAGTTGCCGAGGGCATAATTATTTAGTTTTACGGAGCGGATTTTATCAGAAAGTGTATTTGACATGCTTTTGCTTTTAGGGAACCAAATGTAAAAAAATTCTATATGACCGGGTTTCCTGAAATTTTTTCGGAATTTATTCCCTTAAAATGAAAACTGAACTTAAAATTACGTAAATTTGATCCAGCTGTACAAAATCCCATTAAATACAGCAAGAGGATCAGACCTTATCTTCGACAACGTTTGAATTCATAATTAAACACATTTCACCTCTTGGATAAAACCCTTACCGAACAAATACACGATTAATTATCTGGCACCCCTTTTGCATTTTTTCCGAATGCACCTTTTTTTGTAAGAGGAGCTATTGATCATATGCCACGAGATTTTCGAATGAAGGATATAAAAAAGCACAAGAAGGCGGACTTCTCATGAAGCTGTTTATTTCTCGTATAATATTTTCGATATACATTTTTTTCTTCTCTTTGCATTGGGTTAAATACTGGATTGGTCTTGCATTGACAACACCTGACCTGATTCCCAACTGGATTATCGGAAACCCAAACGTGATGGGCGCTGAACAAGAGCCAAAGCCAGGGTTCCATTTTCGACAATCTTTCGTCTGCCCTATACACATGCCACAGGGTTACGTTTTAGATTGCAGATCCAGAGAAATCGACAGCAAGTAAAAGTTGCAGGAATCCCAAAACCGAAGATGATATGCGAATAGTAGCTCCATACAACCTAAAGAAATCAAGAGACCAGTTAAATATTAACACAAACTTATACACCCTATTCTTATGACTACATCACAAATCAGCATGCTTGGCATGTTTAAATCCGTTCACCAACTCTGTACGGACGAACACAAATTGATTGAAAACATCCCCCCGTTTGTAAGCGGCGTGAACACCCTCGGTCAGCTAATCACAGCTATCGAATGCCTGAATGAAATCATGGCCCTTCGCCCCGGCGACACAGCCAGGGACAGAAGTGCAGTAAGGTTAACCTTATGCCGCATCACCTCCTCAAACCTGTCGGCTGCATTGGCCTATGCAACACACGTACAGGATAAAGAACTCGAAGAAACGATTGCAGCGTTTCTTGCGGTTTTGAAAAAGATTCCGCACGATAACCTGGCTGATGAAACACGTTTGGTTTTCAAGATCATCCAACCACTGGCCCCCCGGCTAGCCGTGTATGGACTCACTTCAGGAATTGTATCCGCCTGGAATTTTGTGATCAACACCTATTCCCCAAACTTCAAGAGTCCGAAAGAGGCAATGGATCATCGCAAAAAACTGGGACAGTGCCATATCCAGCTGTTCAAAGCCGGAGCAATCCTTTGCGAAAATTTTCTGGATCCACTTGCCGAATCGCTAGAAAAAAAGAAACCAGCCTTTCGGAATGAGTATGTCAACCGGAGGAAGTCAATACCGCCAGAACTTCAGGCATGTGCTGGTATTCGCGGACGGATTTCAATCCGTCAGGATAGTCCGCAAAATGCCCTTGAGGCATTAACAGGCGCTACGATTACACTTGTCGAAACTGGGGTAATTGTAGTTTCAGACGAAGAAGGGGTATTCAACTTCCGGACTGTAAAAAAAGGGACCTACACACTTCGGGCCGAAAAAGAAGGGTTCTTCACCAAAACCTCTTCAAAAATTGAACACAGTGACAGACAAGTATCTGTGGTTGACTTTGAGCTCTCACAGATCGAAGTATTACAGGACTAGGAGTTTTTTTGACCGTCCGTTCAAGACATCCTTTTCAGGGCCGGATCCCGCATAGATTCTGAGGATTTATCGGATGTACATCTCCCTTCCAAAATCAGGGCAGTGCATAGTTTTCAGACCTTTTTATTTTGCGTACCTTTACAAGAATCGCAATCTAAATGAGTAGGACCTGGGGTGTGGTAATATTGTTTTGTCTGTTTGCGAGCATGATCCTTGCTCAAAAAAAGGATGCCGGGGCCTACGATCTCGAAAAAAAATACACACCCGAAACACTAAAATCTGATCTTCATGTTCTGGAAAAGGCTTTAAAAGAGGCCCACCCCGGACTCTATACCTATCGTCGGCCTCAGGAAATCGACAACCTCTTTGACAGTGTCTATGCCTCTCTTACCACGGCTCAAACTGAGCTTCAATTTTTCTCCACCATCAGCTTCCTTTGTTCAAAGATAGGTTGTGGGCACACTCCCTGTTTCCTCTCCAGAAAATACATGAGCGAGTACGCTGAGAAAACCTGCAAGTATTTTCCATTTAAAATAAAACTCCTCGACAAACACCTCTTCGTGCTATCGAATTTGAGTACCGATTCCAGCCTTGTTCCAGGCACAGAACTGCTCGCAATAAACGGGCTCTCCGTACGCGAAATTCTTGACCGTATCCTTCCTCATCTTGCTTCAGACGGATATAACCAGACGCTTAAATACCACATTACGGAAGAAGAGTTTATGTATTACTATGCCGAGCTGATCGCTCAGCCTACGTGGTTTAGCATCCAGGTCAAATTGCCCGGCGACGAGCTTATGACCGGACACATGATTCCAGCTTTGAACTTAAAAGAACTTGGACAAATCACACAAAAACGTTTCTCCAAAACAAAACCACCTCTCATTGAAAAACCACTTCAATTTCGCTTAACAGACGACAAAACCGGCATTCTCAGCATCGGCTCATTCGATGGAGGCGACATCTCAGCTGCTCATCAACATTTTAGATCATTTATAAAAAATGCTTTTGACACCCTTCGGACCAGGGGTGCCAACGATCTGATTATTGATCTTAGAAACAACGGAGGGGGTGATGATGATCTCGGATGGTATCTTTATTCGTTTCTGACAGATTCTTCCTTTCAGTATTATGAACGAGTGCAACTGGCATCTAACCATCGGTTCTCTTTCTTGCGCTATACAAACGAACCGCTGATCTTCAATTTTTTTCATTTGATGGTAACAAAAGACCGTGCAGGCAGATGTGTATGGACACGCGGCTCATATACCATGGTTCACAAGCCACACCCTGGAGCTTTTGACGGAGCAGTATTCATTTTAATCAATGGCAAAAGCTTTTCTACCACCGCCGAATTCTCTTCCGTTGTTCATGCCCATGACCGGGCTGTTTTTGTAGGAGAAGAAACTGGAGGAGCGCAGGTTGGAAATAACAGTGGCATGGAACTTATGCTCACACTACCTACTACCGGGCTGCGCATTAAAATACCCCTGATGAAATACGTCTGTGCAGTGCCCCCCCCCCGCAATCCCAGGCAGGGGTATCATGCCCGATTATCCAATCATCCCTACGATAGATGACATACTAAAGAAAGAGGACACAGAGCTAAACGTTACTCTCGAACTGATCCGAAAGAAGAATTGCAAGGCCTGCGGAAGATAAAATAAGCGAGGCTTGACGTAATGACCCTATTTCGATTTCCAGGTCTTATAGCTTTCCTGCTGTGTTGGCCTGTTGGGCTCTACTTCACGCAGTGGCTCGCAAGCACGGAGTGTGGCTTGGCAATCGGCTGGCAATTCCTGATAGAGCCTGGTGCCATTCATTTTCCATTCAATCATTTCATCCGAAACATCTTTCACAATCCGGGCAGGGCTTCCAACGAGTAGTTTCCGTTCGGGGACAACCATTCCATCGGGCACGAAACAGAGTGACCCAATGATGCAATGATCGCCAATCACGACATTGTCCATAACCACAGAATTCATCCCGATCAACACGTTTTTCCCGATAGTTGCGCCGTGAATAATTGCTCCGTGCCCAATGTGCGATCCTTCCATCAATCTAACCGTAACCCCGGGGAACATGTGTATCGTACAATTTTCCTGTACATTACAACCATCCTCAATAACGATTTGTCCCCAATCACCACGGATAGCAGCTCCAGGTCCAATGTATACATCCTCGCCGATGATCACATTTCCGGTGACCGTTGCATTGGGATGAATAAACGAACTCTGGTGAATGACCGGGCGGTATCCGTTGAATTCAAAAATATTAGCCATTTCTCTCCGTTGTTAAACCCGTTCGATAATGACAGCATACCCCTGCCCTACTCCGATACACATGGTAACCAATGCATACTTCTTCTGTGTGAGATGCAATTCAATAGCCGCTGAATTCAGAATCCGCGCGCCACTCATTCCAAGCGGATGCCCCAGTGCGATGGCTCCTCCGTTGGGATTGATCCGAGGGTCAGTATCGTCGAGCCCCCAGGCCCTGATACAGGCCAGACTTTGAGCCGAGAATGCTTCATTGAGTTCGATGATATCCATATCATGCATTTTCAATCCGGCTTTGGCAAGCGCTTTCCGGCTGGCCTCTACGGGTCCTATACCCATAATCCTTGGTTCGACTCCGGCCACACCCGAACTAACTATTCGTGCTTTGGGTTTGAGTTGATATTTTTTCAGACCGGCTTCCGAAGCCAGGAGAATGGCAGCTGCCCCATCATTTAATCCCGACGAATTTCCTGCAGTCACAACTCCTTCTTTATGGAAGGCCGGTTTGAGTTTGCCCAGGATTTCGAGTGTTGTTTCGGGTTTGATAAATTCATCCTTCTCGAAAAGAGTACTGGCGCCTTTACGCTGAGGTATTTCTACAGGTATAATTTCAGCCACAAAACGATCCTTGCGCTGGGCTTCAGCTGCCTTCATCTGCGAATGAAATGCAAATTTATCCTGATCAACTCTTGATATCTTATCCCGCTGGCTCAGGTTTTCAGCGGTTTCGCCCATCCCATCCACTCCATAGAGTTCCTTCATCCTGGGGTTGATAAATCTCCAGCCAAAACTGGAGTCAAACATTTGTGCATCTCTTCCAAAGGGAGTGCTTGTCTTGGATATCACCCAGGGCCCACGCGTCATATTCTCCACTCCACCCGAAACCATCACCTCGGCCTCCCCGCATTGAATGCTCCTTGCTGCAGCCATGCTGGCCGACAAACCTGAAGCACACAATCGGTTCACCGTTTCGCCGGGGACAGTATAGGGCAACCCGGCAAGCAATAAAGCCATGCGTGCCACATTGCGGTTGTCCTCGCCGGCCTGGTTGGCACAGCCAAAAATTACATCCCCCACGGCCGCCGGATCAACAGAGGCATTCCGTTTCATCAGCTCCCGGATAACAAGAGCAGCAAGATCATCGGTTCGGACAACGGATAAGGTTCCCCCGAAATTCCCGATAGGGGTGCGTATTCCATCAATGATAAATGCTTCGTTCATGATAATCGTGATTGATTGTACACTTAGTTTTTTGTGATCTGTTCTTCCTGATCCGGGAACCAGGGTTTTGCGGTACGGTAAACAGTACCTTTAAAAAGGGCTACCAGTTTTTCATCCTGACGGATAACGCGTATTTGGTAAACGGCAATTTTATTGGAAAGGCTGAGCTCCTCAGCCACAGCGGTCAGTATGTCACCTTCTTTCACTGGCTCTGTATGCGAAATGCTTGTTTCGACAGAAACTGCTTTTCGCCCGTAGGAATTTGATGCGAATGCCAGCGCACTGTCGGCCAATGAATAGGTGATCCCCCCATGGGCTATACCAAAACCATTCAGCATATCCTTTCGCACTATCATTCTCAAGACACAAGAACCTGCGCCTATTTTTACAGGCTCTATTCCCAACCACTGGCTGAACCAGTCCTCCTGATACATCCTCTTCAATACCTCTTTGGGAAGTTGCTCCTTATCCATGCAATGACTCCGTGTTAGCTGAATTAAACAAATCTCTGTGCGTCAGGTTACGTTCGAACTCCAGCAACCACTTTTTCTTATCCATCCCTCCAGAATAACCAACCAGACTCCCCCCTGCCCCTATAACGCGATGACAGGGAACAATGATCGGTATTGGGTTTTTTCCGTTTGCATTGCCGACAGCCCGTGTTGAATTTGCATCACCCAGTCGCTGGGCGATTTGAAGATATGAAACAGTTTCACCAAACGGAATCAGCAGTAGTTCTTTCCAAACCCTGATTTGAAATTCTGTTCCCTGCCAATCAAACGGAAGTGCAAATGCAGCGGTGCCCCCTGCAAAGAATTCATCCAGCTGTTGTTTGCATAGATCCAGAATTGGACTTTGGTCATCGCATTGAAGAGGAGTGCCTGAAAAGTGAGTGGAAACCAGACCAGAGTCACTCGCCAGTAACTCTAGCCACCCTATTGGACTTAGATATCCCCGTTTCAGGTACTTCACCGCTTTATGTAAATCGCTCACCTGTAAAAGTTTTGTTTCTGTTTCACCATCTGTTTCAGGAGCAGACAAGGACGGTAACGATCTTCCCCGTATGTTTCGTATAATTCAGTGAGTGTCTCCAATATTTCAGACAGCCCCAGTTCATCTCCCCATTTCAGCAGCCCATTCGGGTAATTAACTCCTTTTGTCATTGCCAGATCAATGTCCTCTTTACTGGCCAGTTTCAGGTAGACCGAATCGATTGCTTCGTTGATAAGCATGGCGATGACACGCTGGAATACCTTTTTTCCCAACACAGGATCCTTGCTGGGTTGGGGTATTTCGGGAGTTGTTCCATACACATAATACCCACGGCCTGATTTCCTGCCAAACAAACGGGCTTCGTATAAACGCTTCTGCGTAAGCGATGGTTTGAACCGGGGTTCATAAAAGAATTGCTCCCAGACAGATTCTGTGACCTTAAAATTCACATCATTGCCAATAAAATCCATCAGTTCAAAGGGGCCCATCTTGAATCCCCCGAATTCTTTCAGGGCCCAATCGATCGTGGCAAAATCGGCAATACCCTCTTCCGAAATACGGATACTTTCTCCATAATACGAACGGGCCACCCGGTTTACAATGAAACCTGGTGTGTCTTTGGCCCTCACACACACCTTGCCCCAGGAAGATATCAGGGAAAAGCAGCTATCTGCGATTGACTCAGCTGTCAGAATCCCGGGGATAATCTCCACCAAGGGCATGACCGGAGCAGGGTTAAAAAAATGAATACCCACTACCCGTGTACTCTCTTTGCAGACAGCAGCGATGGAGGCAATTGACAGCGAAGATGTGTTAGTGGCAAGTACGCATCCTGGAGCGACGATTGTTTCCAGCTGTTTAAATACGCTTTGTTTCACGTCCAGGTTTTCAACAATCGCTTCAATCACCAACCCGCAGTTGCCGAACCGTGCCAAATCGCCGACATAGGTAATTCGCGCTTCCATTCCAGCGGCCTGTTCACCCGTTATCTTTTGTTTTTCAACCAGCTTGCCGAGTGCTATTTCCAGATTTACTTTTGATTTACGGAGCGCCTCCTCATTGGTATCATACAGCACCACCGGGTGACCTGCTGCGGAAGCCACCTGTGCGATCCCGGCACCCATGGCTCCTGAGCCTATTACCCCTATAACCGTTTCTTTCGTAAACATACTGGTGCGTTAGCTCATTAAACAATCCAAATTCCTGATTCTCTCACTTATTCTCTCACTTATTCTCCGACAAAAATTGCTTTTCTTTTTTCAAGAAAAGCGTTTACCCCTTCGCTATAATCGCTGGTTCCAGCAGCAATCACCTGCGCCTTTCCTTCTGCAGAAAGTTGTTGTTCGAGGGTGTTAGCCATGCTTTGATTCAACAGCTGTTTGGTGAGACCAATGCCTTTTGTAGGCAAATTTGAGAGGGTATTTGCCAATTTCATTGCTTCTTCCAAAAGCTGGGCGTCTTCGCAGATCCTGAAAATCATTCCCATCTGCAATGCATCAGCCGCCGACACTTTGTCGCCCAGCATCATCAATGCAGAAGCTCTCCCGAAACCGATAAGACGGGGCAGAAAGAATGTGCCTCCGCTGTCCGGAATCAACCCAATTTTACTGAATGCCTGTATGAAGGATGCCGAAACACCCGCTAAAACTACATCACAGGCCAGGGCGATATTCGCTCCGGCTCCGGCAGCTACACCATTTACAGCACAGACAACCGGCTTTTCGACTTCACGTATTTTTTGGATAATAGGGTTATAATGCTCGTTCACGATACGTTCTATGCCTGGCCCGCCAGGATCCATTGCTTCGGTGAGATCCTGACCGGCACAAAAAGCCTTGCCTACGCCCGTTAGTAAAACGGCTCGAATGTTTTTGTCAGCAGCAGCTTTATCCAAGCAAGCCTGTAGCGCGAGCGACATTTCGCGGTTAAAACTATTGAATTTGTCGGGCCGGTTCAAGGTGAGTTTGAGAACCTGCCCGGTGATTTCTGTTTGTATGGATGACATGCTGGCTTTTTAAAATTTGAAGAACAAAATACATGCTCAAATGCATTTGAAATAATCAAAAGGCTCCTTACAGTCTATACATTTATAGAGCGCCTTACAGGCTGTGGATCCGAACTGTGAAACCATCTCCACATGCCGGGATCCGCAACGTGGGCAGGCAAGGGTTTTGGGTTTGCCGGTGAGGGCGCTCTTATCGAACGTAGAATGTTCGGGAGGTGCTATTCCATAGATCCGAAGTTTTTCTTTGGCTTCGGCGCTGATCCAGTCTGTTGTCCACGCCGGGGCATATACCAACTGTACCTTTGCTTTTTCAATACCGTTTTCTTTGAGCAGTGAAAGGATGTCAAGCTCAATCATTTTCATGGCAGGACAACCCGAATAGGTTGGCGTGATTTCAACAAACAGTTCTTCACCACGCCAGCTGACAGTGCGGAGCACACCAAGATCGGCAATAGTGATCACAGGGATTTCGGGATCAGGGATAGCGGATAGCAGTGTAAACAATTCACTTTCCGTATGTCTCTGTATTGAATTCATAGGTAAAACAAGTTACGGATAGGACAGCAAAGCTGGAGCAATCCCATGATTACCATTTCGCCTCGGGGTGGCTTCGGTGCAAGTGCTGCATCTCAGCCAGCAGGAAGCCCAGGTGTTCGGTATGTTTGCCCTCTCGGCTTCCTTTCTTCTGCCATACATTGACAGGCATGGTCAGGGTAGCACGGGTACAGACTTCCGTAACTGTTTTCAGCCAGGCTCCGCGTATTGCATCTGTATTCACCGCAACGCCTTCTTCTGCGAGTCTCTTATCGGAAGCATTCATCTCGAACATATCCTCTGTAAAACACCAAAGATCATTCAAGGCTGTTTGGATGCGATTATGACTTTCTGTTGTTCCCTCACCCAAACGTTCAACCCAGGCTGTGGTATGACGCAAGTGGTAGGTTACTTCTTTCTGGCTTTTTGCTGCCAGTGCAGCAAGTGTCTCATCCTTCGATGTTTTCAAAAGTTCTACATAATGAAGATCAAAAACATCTGCTAAAAACTGACGAATGATCGTCACAGCAAAATCTCCATTTGGTTGTTCAGAAAGCAGCGTGTTGTAAAAATGACGTTCATCACGCAGGTAGGCCAGATCATCTTCGGTACGGCCAAGATCTTCTGTCTTCCCGGCATAGATTAGCAGGGCATTTGCCTGCCCGATCATGTCCAGGGCGATATTTGCCATAGCAATATCTTCTTCCAGAAAAGGGGCGTGACCGCACCATTCAGAAAGACGGTGC
>JABDAO010000060.1:0-2972 GCA_013289095.1 Bacteroidota bacterium
GTCAGTCAAAAACAAAGCTTATGAGCGCCAGATGGATTGCGGGCGGGTATGCCCGGAGGCGAAGACAAACACCGGTTGCAGAGGCAAACTCCTCTTCTGTTTTTCATCAGGAGTTCGACTGTAGCGTGGTGGTGTATTTCAGTTCCTTTCCTCAAACCCTGGAACAGAAAAAGTCGGGTATCCGGTTTGCGGCCGATGATACTGCCGTACCTTCGCTGAATCAGAAGCTCGTGACCCGATAAGATCTGAGCATGAACGGCATCACCGGGCGGGGCGCTCCTGCTTCGTGATATGCGGCAGGGTTCGACCGTCTCTTTGTTTGAACACCGGCATACGCCGGAAATTATTAATTTGCGTTTCTTCCGGCCCCTGTTTCACCCAATCATTCAACCGGGAATTGTGCCGGGTCATTAGAACGAATCATTCAGATGAAGTATAAATTTTACATCGTCCCTCCCGATCATCCCCAGGTTCGCTATCAACATGAGATCGTCAGTCTTTGCGAAGGACTGCGTTTGCTGGGGCGTGAATTTTTCGGTTCGTGTAAGTACTGGTTGGAACCTGAGCGGAATGAATACCTCCTCAAAGAAGCCTCTGGTTCATTTCAAAGCGATGTGGATGTATACAATACCTATTACTTTGCAGCCTTCCCCGAAAAGATCAACGATGTGGATTATTCAAAAATCAATATTCTGATCGACCGCGAGGATGGGCTTTATGGAGCCTACGGCCATCCGCAGTTTAAACGATTCAATTTGATCCTGCGCACCCATTACAACGGAAATATCAATTATGCGTATTACCATCCGAACATCAGGCCCTGGGCTTTTGGTTTGTCGGATCGTATCATCCGGGCGATTGATCAATCGGCAGGGCTCGTGCCGGAAAAACGGGTAAACGTAAATTTTCGTATCCCACATGTACTCAGAGATAAGGCTGCAGCTGGCTTTATGCCCATCCTTCTCCCAGTGTATCCGCTGAATACAACCGTGACAACGGGTTATGACCCAGGGCATCCTGGAGAATATTCAGACACAGATCGTGTAGATTGGGTACAGTCGGGGCATAGGCATGATCCGGCCTATTACAAACTGCTGAACAGTTCACTCCTTACTTCAGCGTTCGGTGGTTTTGTTTTCATTAAACCATTTGCCACAAATCGGGTGGTGAGCCAGTTTCAGAAGTATTATAAGCTAAAGTCGGCTATTCTGGAAAAGCTCCGGATGAAGACTTCTCGTTGTTATTTTATTGACCAATATGACAGCTGGCGTTTGTGGGAATCATTTTATTCGAATACCATTCCGCTGCACATGGATTTCAGAGACTGGAATTTTATCCTGCCCGAAATGCCCGAGCACAAGGTGCATTACTGGGGAGTCAAGGGCTTTGACTTTGACAACTCGGCCAGAGAGCTGCTCACCTTGCACCCTGATGATGTTTTGCAGATAGCCCAGAACGGGAAGACCTGGTCTAAACAGCACTATAGCCCGGTGGCGATAGCACAGCGATTCGAAAAACTGATCGCTACACTCCATGCTTGACCTGACCTGGTTCAGACAAGCGCTTTTTTTGTTTTGTACCAGGTCCTGATTCGATCCATGGCTGGTTTTTCCACCAAGATGTGTATCGCCCAGGCAAGAAACAGAACGATGGGCAGCGCGAACAGGAATGCCGCGCAACCCTGGTTCAGATGCAATTGGTTCAACCCCAAAGGGATCAGGATCGTCAATCCTAAATACTGATGAATCAGATAAAGGCTGAACGAAACAGAACCCAGCCACAGGGTTGCCCGGTTCGTAATAAATCCCAGCAGTTTGTTTATGTAGAGAATAAAAAAGATGAAATAGCAACTGAGCATCGTCAGGTATTGATTGAAACTGACATATCCATTGCTTTTACCTCCCGATCGAAACAGCAGCAAGGCACTTATAAAACAAACACCCAGCAAGCAATACCTGGCCCAATGCGGTTTGTCGAATTTTAATTGATAGAAAAGGATTCCTGCAAAAAATAAGGGGAAGTGGTTGATCAACGGAATCCGGATGCAGATCAGCTGTGTGAGGGCAGGGGAGAGCCGAGGCAATAATGTTGCATAAAAAATCACAGGTACAAGCAAGACCGCACAAATGAGTTCGAGTTTGTCTAGTTTTTTCAATAAAAAAACACCCAGCATAAACATGTAAAAAAGCATTTCCACAATCATGGTCCAGTAGGGACCATCCATATCGGTGATGTTGGCATACGATTGAAACATGCTCATATTGCATACATACCTCACCAGAAACCATTTGATGCCAGGGTTCTGAGTTGCGAGTATGAGCAGGGAGGTACACGTAACACATGTCCAATAAGTAGGATAGATACGGGAAATCCTGCTGACTACAAAATCTTTCCAGTGCTTTGTTTTTTTTACCGTCATCAGGATTACGAACCCGCTGATCATGAAGAACAAATCTACTCCCGTTACGCCCAGGTTGAATCCATAATGGGCAAGGGGGGTAGACATGGTAAAATGAAAAAAGACTACCAGCAGGGCGGCAATTCCTCTCAGGGCATCAAGTTCGGTGATACGTTTGGATGACTCCGTTTTCAAAGGCAGTTCACTGTCAGGCAGGGTTTGTATGGCGTGATGAACGTTTGTTCTGATCAGTATGCAAAGATCTTAAACCCTTTCATCATCACATTTACTTTTTTTCTGACCGCTGCAATGACCTTTTCATCCTCGTTACAGGTAAGCACTTCGTCAATGAGGTCAACAATTTTAGGGATGTGTCTTTCTTTCATCCCACGGGTCGTGATTGCGGCTGCGCCAACCCGCATACCGGAAGTGACAAACGGGCTTTTGTCATCAAAGGGCACCATATTCTTATTTACGGTGATATCGGCTTTCACGAGGGTGTTTTCTGCAAATTTTCCGGTCAGATTCTTCGAACGCAGATCGATGAGCATGCTGGGTGTTTTTTTATTGAAAA
>JABDAO010000060.1:2982-17838 GCA_013289095.1 Bacteroidota bacterium
TGTCTGTACCACCCGACACCACCTGATATCCTTTTTTTACAAAACAGGCAGCCATCACCCGTGCATTTTTTTGGACCTGGATCATGTATTTCATAAAACCCTCGTCCAATGCTTCACCAAAAGCAACGGCCTTGGCGGCTATCACATGTTCGAGCGGTCCACCCTGGCTACCAGGGAATACGGCTCCGTCGAGTATGACCGACATCATTTTGGGTTCGCCTTTGGGCGTTGTCTGCCCCCAGGGATTTACAAAATCCTTGCCCATCATAATCATTCCCCCTCTCGGGCCACGAAGTGTTTTGTGGGTGGTGGTGGTAACGATATGGCAATGCGGAAGCGGGTCATTGAGCAACCCGCGGGCAATCATACCAGCAGGGTGAGAAATATCGGCAAGAAGGAGTGCACCCACTTTATCGGCTATTTTACGGAATGCTTTGTAATCCCAGTCGCGCGAATAAGACGATGCGCCGCAAATGATCATTTTGGGTTTTTCTTTCAGGGCTGTAGCCTCAACGGTCGTCATGTTCACTCGTCCTGTTTTGGGATCCACTCCATAAAACGTTGGACGGTAAAGTTTTCCGCTAAAGTTAACGGCAGAGCCATGGGTCAGATGACCTCCATGACTTAAATCAAATCCGAGGATGGTATCGCCTGGTTTTAGACAACCGAGCATCACGGCAAAATTGGCTTGTGCTCCGCTATGTGGCTGAACGTTTACCCACTCGGCATTGAACAGGGTTTTGGCCCTGTCAATGGCCAGTTGTTCAACCTTATCAACCACCTCACAACCTCCGTAGTACCGTTTTCCGGGCAGGCCTTCCGCATATTTATTGGTCAGACAGGATCCCATGGCAGCCATGACCTGATCGCTTACAAAATTTTCGGAAGCAATGAGTTCTATCCCGAATTGCTGACGGTGTTTTTCTTCTTTGATCAGGTTAAAGAGAATCGTGTCTTTCTTGCTCATGGAGGGCGGTTTTATGCGCGACAAATGTATGAAAGATTTATATGTTCTATCCGGTATAGAAGGCAATCTTTCGGTTGTTCCGTTGGCTAAGTTTTCTGATCTATGGAGTGAACGTCCATTAATTTAAAAGCAGGAACAAGCACCATAAGCACCACAGGACCCTGGGCCATGCCCATCAGAAAACGGGAGATCAGATACCCGTTTTCTGAATGCCCCGCCAGATACCCTCCATACCAGAAGATGCCTGCCAGGATGATCAGGAAAGTATAAGCAAAGACGGTCCAGCGCAGGTATTTTTTTCCGGCAAACAAGACTTTTACAATGCCAACCGACAGCCCCATATAGATAACAGAAAATACGAAGGTGAGCGCCCATTTCAGGTAGTACAGCTTTGAGTACGAATAAGCCGTAAGAAAATGCAAGCTTGGGGCCAGTTGCGAATCAGACGAATGGTAATAGGCAATCCGGGTCTGTTCGTTGACATTCAGGAAGAGGAAGTCTCGGATAAAACCAAGGGATAGAAAGACGAATCCAAGGAGTAGGATTCGGATGAGTTTAGGAACCCTCATGTGGAGGATTTTATCTTTTTTAAACCCGAGAATTGTTTAACCCACACAATCCAGAACCAGAAAATAAATGCGTAGACCAAGATCTTGAAGATATAATCATGATTCACTTCAAGGAGTGACGGTTTGTACTTTACGATCAGACACAAGGCTGCAATACGGAGTACATTCAGCGTGAAAATCCCTGCAATTCCGGTGGGGATGAACCACGACTTATGCCTCCAGGGTCCTGGAAATGCCAGAATAAATGCGGAGAAGAGTGCAAATAAGGTGATTCCATCGCAGGGATCGCCAATCCACAAGCCATGTGTACCGTCAATTCCGACAACCCGTATGGTTTGTGCTGTGGTAGTAAATGTTGAATAACCCAGAAATTTCAAGAGATGATCGGTCGCATAAACCGATGCATTGATTACAAGACTATCGAGCCTCCCGTACGGATTGATGACGGTTTCGTAGGTTACATACCAGGATGCATAGAGAAGGATAAAAAGCACCAAAAACCGAAACACCGGATTTTTCAGAAAAGCGAATTTCATCCGGATTGTCTAGGCTTCTTTTTGCTTGCTGGAGGAGTAAACTTTATACGCTCCAAGCAGCAGACCAGCAATGATCAGTACGCTTATCCCTTTATCAACAGGGATGCAGGGAGGAGGCCAGCAAGGAGGTGTACCGCCACCACCGGGAGGGCCCGGAGGGCCAGGCTGGGCAAAAGTAACTGCTGTCTGAAGAATGAACGCTGTGATCGTGAAGAGAATCAGCGTTTTTATGGATGGATGCTTCATGCGGGTTATTTTTTCAAAGATAATAAGAAAAAGCAGATAGAAACGGAAGGCTCCTGATCAGGAGCCTTCCGCAGGTGTTAGTGATTAATCAAAATCTTCTTGGTCACCACGTGGTTTCCGCCGAGATTAACACTTACCAGGTAAAGGCCGCTAGCCTCTCCCGAAAGATCAATGTTCAGGGTTTGTTTATAGGCATCTACATTCAGGTCCTGTGCAACACGGCGTCCGGTGATGTCACAGATGTTGACAGAGGTAACGGTACCCTGATCCAGATCGAACTGAATCGTGGCCATGTTATTGTATTCAAAAATAGCTACCTGGTTGTCTGTAAAGAACAGATCGGCAGCCGGTTTTACTGAAGCCAGAACACGTTCGCAGGTAGAGGCATCGCGTGACAGATGGAGGACAAACCGATCGGGGCTGTCGGTAGTGGCAGCGGTAAAGTAGTAGTTAGGCTTGTTTTTAAGATCAATGATGGTATGTTTTTGAAGGTCTTCGAGCAATGCGCAAGAATATTCAGACATGCTGTAGGCACCCTCGCATGAGAGCAGATAATCGCCGTCAGTCCCAACAGTTGCTTTCATCGGTATTGTTACGGTTTCATTGTTGTTCGAACTGAAAGCATCGCGTGTCAGGCGCATTCCATTTTGAATAAGGCAAAGCGCCGGTGCCGTTGTTTCAGGGCTTTTCACAAAGCGGTAATCCTGTCCGTCTTCATAACCAAGGGTAGTCTGTTCATTGAATGCCACCATCACTTCCTGATAGAAATCGGCAATGGCAGGTATGCCCTGTCCGCTGAGTTTGAATTTTAGATTATAGGGGGCTGGATCGCGGCCCCAGTTCGAACCATCGGAGGTGGCGCCGGAGACGATTTTGGAACTTTCATGAAAGGTGATGGATGGGCTACCACTGGTAGCATAAACAACAATACCTTGTCCGGCAGGAATATCAACTTGAGCACCGGTATTATGTGCAACGTATGCGCCCGCCGAAAGGATATAACAAGTTGTCGAAACATTTGTTCTGCTCACCAAGTTCCAGTCAACATGAGCTGGGTAAGGGTTCGCAATGATATTCTCTCCGGCATTAGTGCCCGCATGAAAAGTTATCGGGGGAGATTGGTTTCCCGTTACAAGTGAACCAGAATTTGAGAGGGTTGTACTCGGCCAGTTAGCACCAGAGCCTTGAAACCACATTTCGTAACCAGTTCCTGCAAGGAGCGGGGTTATATTCGCCTTAACAGGTACTAAAGCATTACCGGCTTCATTCCAGGTATTCATGGAGAAAAAATCTGGGCAGCAAGAAACCCCGTGTATACCGCCAATGCCGCTGATAATCATTTGCGTGTCCCATGAAGTATAGAGTGATGATCCCGCTACGCCACAAACTCCCATATCCTGCCAGTTTTTAGTACGAGAAGTGATGAAACGTTGTACCGTGAAGGAAGACCCGCTAAAAGACCCGCTGGAATTGCCGACAAATGCTGTGTTTGCGGCGGTAGACAATAACGTAAATGTAGAACTACCAGCCTGGGCAAGGGTACCACTGGTGGAGGTGATACTATTTGTGATGGTATATGTACCGCTTGTAAAGCTTGCCCCGGCTGAGTTGGAAAGGGTGAGGTTATAGAAGTTTAATGTTCCGGGTGCTGTAACAGTCTGGGCAGTGCTGCCGTTCAGAAGTACAGTGCCAAGTTCGGGATTGAGGGTACCATTAAATGTGAGGTTTCCTTTTACGGAAATCTGATTGTTGGCTACCCCGGCATCGAGTAAACCTGATCCCGTAATGAAGTTCCCGACGATATTAAGCGCCCCCGTCATTGTTATTGTGGAAGAGTTTGTTATGGTAAGATTGTTGTATGTTGGTGTAGCGGTTCCTCCTATAGACTGAGCTGAGGCCCCATTCAATGTTACTGTTCCCGATCTTGCTTCGAGCGACCCCGTCCCATTAAAAGTAAGGTTCCCCCCTACAAAAATAGATGAATTTGCTCCGCTCACATCAACTTTACCCGAAGAAACTAAGAGTGCTCCGCTTACCGTAATATTCACTTGAGTATTCAGTGTATTCCCCGAATTCAAAGTAAGATTAGCAAATGTTTCAGGTGCGGTAGTTTTAAATAGATTCTGTGTAACGCTACCATTGAAAATAACGGTGGAATTTCCTGGTGTGAAAGTTCCACCGGAATTCTCCCAGTTACTCCCAACGGTTAGGTTGAATCCAGAGGCTCCCCCATTCAGGGTGCCACCTGAAATTGTCAGTATGTTTGAAACCGTAATGTTAGATGTCATTGACATGGTTCCGGTAGTGATCTGCAACTGATAAAAGGTCTCGGTTCCTCCACCCACTTTCCCAATATTCGCAGCTCCTGGAGTTCGTTCAACTACAAGTCCTGTACCCGGGGTGAATGTTCCTCCGTTATTAATCCAGTTCCCGTAAAAATCTATTCTGTTGCTGGCACTATTGAGAGTGGCAGGAGCAGCACCTATAGTTAAATCGCCATCCACATTAATTGGTGCCCCTAATTGCACGGTGCCAGCCGTATTAGATATTTGAAGATTAAAGAAGGTAACCGCTGAGAGGTCGGCAGTATTGATGATTTGACCTCCAGAACCATTCATATTTACCTTGCCAGATCGAACGGTAAAGGTTCCATTCTGGATGAAATTACCTTTAACCGTAAATGTATTATTAGCACCACTGCAATCAAGGTTCCCCCCCGAATTCACTGTCAGATCAGAGTTTACAGTAATAGGAATCTGGACATTCAACAGATGGGACGCCGATACGAGCTTTGAAAATGTTTCTGAACCGCCAGAGTTAAACAGATTTTGCTGAACAGATCCGTTGAAGGTCACAGTACTTGTTCCTGAAACAAAGGTGCCACCATTATTTGCCCAGCCTCCACCAACAGTCAGACCGAAGGAATTTGCAGTATAGGTGCCCCCGTTGTTTGTGAATGTGCCTGTAAGGGTCAATGAGTTACTCGCCGTAACGGCCCCTCCACTGTTGATCGTCAGTGTTGCGCATGTTGATGCAACGTCAACTGTAATCGGATTGCCCGAAGTGATGATCGCAATATCACCAGAAATAGGAAACCCTCCGCCTTCCAGCCAGGAATTAGCATTACTCCAATTTCCGCCAGCCGTCACCCCACCAGAATGCCAGGTATTTGCAACAATTGAATTTGAGAAGAGTATCAGCAGAGCCAGGCTTACCGTGAAAAGGGATCTAGTCATGTTAAGTTTTTTCATGGGTGGTATCGGGTTAGATTGAAGTCTTGATAGATTAACAGGATTCTCTCACAGCTTTCGTAGGTTAAAATATAATGCGTCAGGGAGATAACCCCAAAGATATTGAAAATTAGCTGATGGATTGATTTTTCTACGAAAATCTACGGAGAATGTTTCCATTATTCGTAAATTGTTGAAAATGTAACGATAGCCTCCCCAATAATCAAATGAATTTCTAAATTTGTCTCAAATTTCCATGAAAATTACTGCAAGTTGAGCGAGAAAAAGAGTTCAGGAATACTTAACATCAATGACCTGAGGTTTGTATGGAAAATATTTTCCAAGAACTGGTATATTTTACTGATTTCAGGAATCCTGAGCTGGGGAGCAGGTTATTTGTTTTCCTACAAAATAACTGATATCTATGGGGCGAAGACTCAGATCCTGCTAAAAGCAACCAACCAAGTCAATACTTCGAGTATCATATCTGATAATGCCAGTCCGTTTTTCGGTGGTACCGGTCAAAGCTTTATTGATAATTCCAACGAAATCAGGGTAATTCAGTCCTACGACCTTATCAAAAGAGCATTAGACCGACTGGATGATTATGTGTCTTATTTCTTAGTCGGGCGGATACGAACAAATGAATTATATGAAGGCGTTCCCTTCAAAGTGAAGGTATTCGAAGTAAATCCTCAATTGTTTGAGCAACATATCAGGTTCAAAATTCTTGATGAGAAACATTTTTCCTTGACCTATCTCAAAAAGGGGAAGGATGAAATAACCTCCGGTCTTTTCGGGAAAGAATTGATAGAGCCAGGTTTTCACCTCCTCGTGTTACCAACTGCTGCGCTTAACCCAAGCTCGATCGAGGGGCTCTCCAAACTCGATTACCTGGTGCAGATTCATGATCGTGAAAGCATGGTATACAAGTTTCAAGCTGCAATGAGTGTAAGGAATCCTGATTATACCAATGTGCTCGAAATTACATTAGAGGATCCCCTCGCACAGAGGGCTGCAGCTTTTTTAGATACGCTATCAACGGTCTACATCGAGAATACGCTCCGTTCAAAATACGAACTGAATGAGAATACGCTGAAGTATATCGATAAACAGATGGGGGAAGTGACGAATGTTTTGGATGATATTCAAGACACAATGCAAAATTATAAGGAGCGAAATTCTATTCTCGATTTAGACAAGGAGGGGACTGATTATTTTAACAAATTAATCGCTTTCGATGCCGATAAGGCCAAGCTCTCGATGGAAATTTCGAGCCTGAATGACCTGGAGCACTATATAATCAGCGGAAAGGACGCCGAATTGTTACCCCCGTCTGTTTATGTAAAAGAGGATGTGTTTCTTCAACAGGCCGTCGCGGAACTTTACCGACTTCAACTAACCAGAAATTCATCGTTATCCAGTTCAAAGGAAGGTAGTCCAGGAATCTTGACTGTAGATGGGAATATTGAAGCCCTTAAGAAAAATCTGCTCACCTATATCGGAAACCTTCGTTTAGCGCTCAAACAACGGGTGGAAGATCTGGAACATGAGATTGGGAGTTATGTGTCCAGTATTAAATTATTACCGGTGAAGCAGCGAGGCTTGTTTAATATTCAACGGAAACTTGCCGTGAATGAAGGGATGTACACTTTTTTTACTTCAGAAGAGGGCAAACGCTGTAATTTCAAGGGCCACTATCATTGCTGAAACGAAAGTGATTGAGACTGCACGCTCAATGGGTTTGGTGAAGCCGGACAGGAAAAAAATTACGACAAATTTTGTGCTCTTTGGTTTGTTCTTCTGTTCATGTATCGTGGCATTACGTGTAACTTTCTTTTCACGTATTGAGAGTGTAGAAGAATTGAAATCAAAGACGCATCTGCCAGTCATAGGCGAAGTGATTTATTCACCCCTGCTAAAAGAACTCAATATTGCAGCTGAGAGTGAACCGAAATCGGCCCTTGCTGAATCGTTCCGTACTATCCGTACGAATCTGCAATTTATGGTTACTAACAGTCCTTGTAAGGTTATTCTAATCACCTCTAACAGTCCAGGTGAGGGAAAGACATTTTGTTCACTGAATTTAGCCGGCATTTTAGCCAAAGCCAATAAACGTGTGCTTGTGTTGGAGCTGGATTTACATAAACCTCGTGTTCAAAAAGGGCTGGGGCTAGAATCGGATATTGGTATTAGCACGATTGTCATTGGCAAAAATACGATCAGAGAGTGTGTAAAACATTCGACGATCGAAAACCTGGACGCGATTCTCTCCGGCCCGCTTCCGCCTAATCCTTCGGAGATCATTCTTTCGAAGGAGCTAGAGGACATCCTGGCTTTCGGTAGGGAGAATTACGATTATGTTTTGATAGATACCCCTCCGGTTGGTTTAATTTCGGATGCCATTGTTATGATGAAGATGGCTGATGTCAGCCTGTTTGTCATCAACACGAATTCTCATTTTAAAGACTGTATCAGTAATGCGCACGATATTGTGTCGACGAATAAGCCTCAACATTTTGCATTCATTCTGAATTCTGTTAAAAAAAGAAAGGCAAAATATTATTACAACCGGTATGGCTATGGAGGCTATGGAGGTTATGGTAGTTACGGCAGTTATGGAGGATATGGAAGATACGGCAGCTATGGCAGCAATAAGAATGTCTGATATCGAATCAATAGTTCAATGTGTTGTGGCTTATGCAAACTGAGAACCATGCTGACTGGGATATTGAAATCATACCACAAAACAAGTGGAGTGATATTGACCTCACAGCTGTTTGGAAATACCGAGACCTGGTAATGCTAATGGTCAGAAGGGATTTTGTTTCTGTCTATCGTCAAACGGTGTTAGGCCCGATCTGGTTTTTCATACAACCTCTCATTACGACACTCACATTCACCATCATTTTTGGCGAAATAGCTCATATTGGTACAGATGGAATGCCTTCATTCCTGTTTTATCTAACAGGTATCACTCTTTGGAGCTATTTCTCTGAATGCCTTACCAAAACATCAAATACCTTCGTAGCCAATGCGAATGTATTTGGAAAGGTCTATTTCCCGCGTTTGGTGGTGCCAATTTCTGTACTGATTTCTAATCTGATCAGGCTCGGAATACAAATGATGCTCTTTCTGGTGGTCTGGTTTTTTTATCTGGCTCATACCACCGTTGTGCATCCGCATTATGAGCTGATGTGGTTATTCCCTTTTCTCATTATTATGATGGCTGGACTGGGGTTTGGTTTTGGCATGCTCGTTTCCTCTCTTACTACAAAATACCGCGATCTGACCTTTTTACTTTCATTTGGCGTTCAGTTAATGATGTACGCCAGCCCAATAGTTTATCCCCTTTCTTCAGTACCTTCAAAATATAAAATATTCATTCAGCTAAACCCTGTCTCATCTGTTATCGAAACTTTTAAGAATCTTTTTCTTGGGGGTGGAAACCTGGAATGGATTTATCTCTTATATAGTTTTATGTTCATGGTGGTTCTAGTGTTTTTGGCTATTGTAATTTTCACCAGGGTTGAGAAATCTTTTATGGATACTGTGTAAACATGAGCCGAACGGTCATAAAAGTGGAAAATTTAGGAAAACAGTATCGCCTGGGCCAGGTTGGGTCAAGGACGCTCTCGAACGATCTGAGCAGTTGGTGGCATCGTGTCCGTGGGAATGAAGATCCGAATCTAAAACTTGGTGAGGTAAACGACCGGACAAAGAAGGGAGAGAGCAATTTGGTGTGGGTATTAAAAAACATCAATTTTGAAGTTGTTCAGGGGGAAGTGATGGGTATTATTGGGAAAAATGGCGCCGGAAAATCAACCTTGCTCAAAATACTTTCGAAAGTAACCTCGCCTACGCTTGGATCTGTGAAAATTAAAGGCCGTATTGCGAGTTTACTCGAAGTAGGAACCGGTTTTCATCCAGACCTGAGTGGCCGTGAAAATGTTTTTCTGAATGGAGCCATTCTTGGAATGAGTAAGCAGGAAATAAGGAATAAGTTTGATGAAATTGTTGAATTTAGCGGGGTTGACAGGTATATTGACACTCCTGTTAAGAGATATTCATCTGGAATGTATGTTCGTCTCGCTTTTGGGGTTGCGGCCCACCTCGAACCTGAGATTTTGATCGTGGATGAAGTCCTGGCAGTTGGGGATGCTGAATTTCAGAAAAAATGCTTGGGAAAGATGAAGGATGTTTCTGAACAGGGACGAACCGTCCTTTTTGTTAGTCACAATATCGATGCCATCAACTCGCTTTGTTCCAGAACAATCTGTCTGAAACAAGGAGAGATCGAGTTTATCGGTACGACAAATGAAGCCGTAAACAAATATTTGGCAAACGATACCGTCAGTCTGAATATCAACGATTTTAGGATTAAAAGTCTCAAACATTTGGGGAAGCAAGTAAAGATTATCTCCATTGAAAAGCTTAGTGAAGATGGTTTTTTTGTGTTTGGTCGGCCGCTGCGTTACCGGATAAAAGTGGTTTCAACAGAACACCAGAACGATTTGAGGGTGCTTTTTGGGATTTATTCAACGCGGGAAACAATCGTTGCGCTTTCATACCCGGAATTGTCTTTTGAGTTAAGGGCCGGAGTGGTGAAGACGATTGAATTTTCTGTAAATTCGAATTCAAATCTGACTCCAGATTCATATCTCACTTCAATCGGCATTATTCAAGGAAATTTACTTGGGAAGTATCAAAACATGGATATTATTATGAGTTATTCAGCTTTTGATTTGTTACCCCCAGGAGGGGAAGACTTAAATAGTAATATGATGAATTGGAGGAAAGTTTGGGGAAATATTGCGCTGGAAGGAGCGATCACTAAAATTGAATAATATGAAGGTGGTTATTTTTGCAGGTGGACTCGGTACACGTATTTCTGAGGAAACGGATATTCGCCCGAAACCGATGGTTGAAATTGGAGGCAAGCCTATTCTTTGGCACATCATGAAAATATATAGTCATTACGGTTACAATGACTTTATACTTTGTCTGGGTTATAAGAGTTATATGATCAAAGAATATTTTATGCATTATTTTATGCATAATTCGGATGTGACAGTCGAGTTGGGAAACAATAAGGTTGATGTTCATTATTCAAATTCAGAATCATTTAAGGTTACTCTGGTTGATACGGGATTAACAACCAAAACAGCCGGTCGTTTGAAGAAGATACAGAAATACATTGGAAATGAAACGTTTATGTTGACCTATGGAGACGGCGTCTCTGACATTAACCTGGAGGCACTAGTTAACTTTCATACGGCGCATGGTAAGATCGCTACCGTCACCGCCATTCAACCCGAAGCAAAATTCGGAGGAATGGATCTTGCGCAAGACGGGCAGGTTTTGTCTTTTAAGGAAAAGCCAAAGGGGGATGGAAAGTGGATAAACGCAGGTTTTTTCGTACTTAGCCCCGAAGTTTTTAAATTGCTGGATGGAAACATGGAGCAAATCATGTGGGAGGATTATCCTTTGGAAGAATTGGCAAGAAGCAACCAATTGGTAGCGATGCGACATGATGGATTTTGGAAATGTATGGATGCCTTACGCGACAAAATTGAACTGGAGACACTTTGGAGTTCCAATGCGGCCAAATGGAAAGTCTGGAATGACGCAAAATGAGTAATCTCAATTTATACCAAGGTAAGCGTGTCTTTTTAACAGGTCATACCGGTTTTAAGGGAGGCTGGTTACTTGCTGTCTTACACAAGCTCGGAGCCCATGTAAAAGGCTATGCACTTGCCCCAGAAGACCCGCGGGGTATATATACCATTATCAACGGGCCTGATCTTTGCGAGAGTGTGTTAGGCGATATCCGCAATCAGGAAATGCTCGAACAGGAAATCTGCTCCTTCAAACCAGATTTTATCTTTCACCTCGCAGCACAGCCCCTTGTACGCTCATCTTACGAAAACCCTTCTTATACCTTTTCCGTCAATATACTTGGCACTTCTTATCTTCTTGAGGCTGTTTCCAAACTCAAAAATAAATGTACAGTGGTGGTTGTGACGACTGACAAGGTCTATGAAAACAGAGAATGGGAATTTGCATACCGTGAGAATGACCGGCTTGGTGGTCATGATCCGTATAGTACAAGTAAGGCCTGTACTGAACTCGTAACAGAATCTTTCCGAAAATCCGTTTTTAATGTGGAGACGTATTCGATCCATCAGAAGGCAGTTGCTACCGCACGGGCAGGTAATGTCATCGGGGGCGGTGACTTTTCGAAAGACCGGATTGTACCCGACCTGATCAGGTCACTGGAAGGTAAGAACAAACTCAAAATACGGAACCCCAAATCCATTCGTCCTTGGCAACATGTACTTGAACCGGTAGTCGGTTATTTGTCGCTAGGATTGTTGCTTGAAAAAGATCCGCAGGTACATTCCAGAGCTTTTAATTTTGGCCCCTGTCTCGATGATCACATCTCTGTTGAAGAACTGGTCATCCGGGCATTAAAAGTGTGGGGGAGCGGAACGTATGAAATCCTGAAAACCGACAATCTCCATGAGTCAAATTTATTGTCCCTGGATATTGGGTTGTCTGCAAAGCTGTTATCTTGGCATCCCTGTATGAGCTCAGGGAGCTCTATTCAGAAAACAATGGAATGGTACCGGTCTGATAATCCAGCAAAAGTAACCGATGAGCAAATTAAGGAATTCCTTTCAGCAAAATGATCTTTCAGCCGACCCAGATAAGCGGATGTTTTGTAATCGAACTGCAACCATTCTCGGACGAGAGAGGTTGGTTTTCACGAGTGTTCTGTGAGCACGAAGCCGAGCCCTATCTCGGGAAGCTGAATTTTGTACAGATAAACCATTCATTTAATAGACGAAAGGGAACATTTCGGGGCATGCATTTTCAGCGGCCACCTTTCGCTGAAGGAAAGCTTATTAGATGCATTTCGGGTGCGGTAATGGATTTTGTTCTGGATTTGAGAAGAAAATCGCCTACGTTTCAACATTTTGTTCAGCTCGAATTGAGTTCTTTGAACCGGTGCATGGTTTTTTTACCTAAAGGTACTGCACATGGATTTCAAACGCTTGTCGACAACACAGAACTAATCTATCACCACACGAGCTTTTATACACCTGAAGCTGATGCCGGAATCAGATATGATGATCCGATGTTAAATTTGCATCTGCCATTAGAGATCACGTCCATTTCGGAAAAGGATAAAAATTATCCATTGTTGCCATTGAATTTTAACGGAATAGAACCATGAAATGTCGTTTTTGTAACCATGTATTGACCAAGGTCTTTGTGGATCTTGGTCAATCTCCTCCTTCAAATTCCTTTCTTTCAAAAGAGGATCTTTTGAAGAAGGAAGTATTTTATCCGCTGAAAATTTATGTTTGCGATTCCTGCTTTTTGGTTCAAGTGGATGAAGTGAAAAAGGCGGAAGAAATATTTTCGAAAGATTACGTCTATTTTTCGTCCATGTCAAGAACTTGGTTGGAACACTCCTGCAAGTATGTCCAAAAAATGATTTCCGACTATGCTATTTCAAAAAAAAGTCTGGTCGTTGAAATTGCGTCGAACGACGGGTATCTGCTACAGTACTTCAAAAAAAATGGGGTTCCTGTTTTAGGCATTGAGCCAACTCATTCCACCTCGCAGGTTGCACGGAATAAAGGGATAGAAACCCGAGAATCGTTTTTTGGCATTCAGCTCGCAGCAGAGCTGGCGGGTGAAGGTAAACATGCGGATCTTCTGCTTGGGAACAACGTACTTGCCCATGTGCCAGACATCAATGATTTTGTGGCTGGACTTCATATCCTTCTCAAGCCAGAGGGGATGATAACCATGGAGTTCCCCCACCTCTTGCAGATGGTTCAAAATAACCAGTTTGATACGATCTACCACGAGCATTTTTCTTATCTCTCTTTTTCAACCGTGAAACGAATATTTGCTAAACATCGTCTCGAACTGTTCGATGTCGAAGAGTTGCCTACCCATGGTGGATCTTTGCGTGTTTATGCAAAACATCAGAGCGCGAAATTGCACCCTGTGACCAATGCCGTAGTTGAGTTACTTCAGAAAGAGGAATCAATGGGCATGAATAACCTTCTTTTTTATGAAGGATTTGAAAGAAAAGCATTGCAAATAAAGACTGATTTTCTGAAGTTTTTAAGCGAAGCTGAAAAACAAGGAAAAACAATCGCGGGCTACGGTGCTGCAGCAAAGGGAAACACGCTCTTGAATTACTGCGGTGTTAGCTCAGGACAGATTAGTTTTGTTGTCGACGCGGCCCCGAGCAAGCAAGGTAAATTTCTTCCAGGAAGTCATATTCCGGTGGTGCCAGAATCTGAATTAGTTAAATCAAGACCTGATTTTATACTTATTTTCCCCTGGAACATTCGAACTGAAATTGTCTCTCAATTGAGTTATATTCGGGAATGGGGAGGAAAATTCGTAATTTTAATTCCAAATCTACAGATTCTATAATGGAGACACAGCAGAGGAAGATTCCCATCACCCGTCCCTCGATCACTGAATTGGAAATCTCATACGTGAATGATGCAATCCGAAATGGTTGGGGAGAGCATTGTTATGATTATATCCATCGTTTCGAGTCATCATTTTCGAACTATCTTGGTTCAAAACATGCGCTCGCTACTTCATCCTGTACTGGTGCAATACATCTGGCCCTGATGGCTCTCGGAGTGAAAGCCGGAGATGAAGTGATTGTTCCCGATATTACCTGGATCGCTTCAGTCGAACCGATTCTATACATTGGGGCTAAACCTGTTTTTGTGGATGTTAAAAGAGACGATTGGTGTATTGATCCGGATCTGATTGAAAAAGCGATTACACCGCGTACAAGAGCCATCATTGTTGTTCATCTGTATGGTAATGTGGTTGACATGGATGCCGTGATGAAAATAGCTGCGAGGCACAAACTCAAGGTGATTGAAGATGCTGCTGAAGGCTTAGGCTCCATGTGCCAGAATAGAAAGGTTGGCAGTATTGGGGATGCCGGAGTCTTTTCATTTCATGGCACCAAAACAATTTCTACCGGAGAAGGGGGGATGTTGGTTACGAATGATGCCGCAGTTTTTGAAAGGGCAAAAATATTGAACGATCACGGTCGTGATCCAAAGGTTGGTAAAACCTTCTGGATGGCTGAGTGGGGTTTTAAATATAAAATGTCGAACCTACAGGCTGCCATGGGATGTGCACAGATTGAACGTGCAGATGAACTGGTAGCGCAAAAGAGAAAAATATTCGATTGGTATAAGGAATTGTTCTCCGACGAGACGATGTTTAGCTTGAATCCAGAACCTCCTGGA
>JABDAO010000061.1 GCA_013289095.1 Bacteroidota bacterium
GAAGGATACCAAGGAACATTAGCAAGGTACCAGGAAACATTTAACAGGTTCAGAGGAACCTTGAACAGGCACCACGCAACATGTAACAGGTTCCGTGGAACCTTGAACAGGCACCAGGGAACATGTAACAGGTTCCGTGGAACCTTTAACAGGCACCACGCAACATGTAACAGGTTCCGTGGAACCTTAATAAGGTAGCAGGGAACCCCGGCAAGGTATCAGGTTCAAGGAGGTAAGAGGAGAGCGAAGGGGATTCAACTCGTGTGGCGCTTACATCTATCTGCCTAAGGCACACGAGGAAAATTGTCTGAACCAGGATTCTTCTGATTAGGATGATTTAATGACTCACGGTAATATACGGGTGCACTATTGAAGAAGGAAATTTTCTTCCCCGAACGACATAAAAATCTGATTTATCAGAAAAATCACCGCTCAGATAGATTCGTTTGCCTGCCGCCGATGAAGGCTCTGTTCCTGTTCACGTGGCCTTTCCGTCAGAACATTGCGAATGGCAATACCATCCCACACCCTAAAAACCCCAACCTATCAACATCCTACATAAAGAAGAAAATTTCAAATCCCAATTCCCGTTTTTTTTTATTCTCCCTGAAACCTATACCCCACCCCACGGATGGAATGAAAATAAAGCGGTTCTCTGGGGTTGGGTTCAAAATATTTGCGGAATGCCAGGATGTAATTGTCTATGGTGCGGGTGGAGGGATAGGCATCTACGCCCCAAACCGTTTCGAGGATCTGTTCTCTCGAAACAACTTCGTTTTTACGTTGTATGAGCAGACGGAGCAAGAGTATCTCGCGTTTGGTAAGGGTCTGGGTTTCGCCTTTGGAGGTATTGATCTGATAGGTGCTGAAATGAATTTCGTTTCCTCCAAAACGGTAATACTCCAGTTCCCTGGAGGGTTCATTTTTTTGCCCGCGGCGGATGAGGCTGGAGACGCGGAGCAGGAATTCTTCGAGGTTGAAGGGCTTGGTGAGGTAATCATCGGCCCCTATTTTCAAGCCTTGCACCTTATCTTCGCTCGATCCTTTGGCCGTTAGAAACAGGATAGGCACTTCCTTATTCTGGCTCCGGATCGAGCGGCATACGTCGAACCCATCCATCACCGGGAGCATCACGTCGAGAATAACGAGGTCGTACCGCCCTTGGCTGAATAGATCGAGACCCTGACCGCCCGAGACGGCCCAGACTACCTGATACCCGTCGAGCTCGAGGTTCAGGGCAATGGTCTTGCGGAGGTTTTCCTCGTCTTCCACTAAAAGGATGCGTGCGCTCATAGGTTTGTTCCGGCCCAAAAGTAGGAAGGATTTAGGGAAATGTGTATATTTGTTACAGGTGATCAATTACCCGAAAAATGAGAATACTGTTATTTCTGTCAGTTTTGTTTTGTTGTATTGCTGCTTCCCAGGCGCAGTCGTTTCAGGGGCATTGTGCCACGACTGAATATCTGGAGGCCCAAAAAGCCGCCGACCCTGGTCTTCAGGCCCGGCTGGATGCGCTGGAACAACAGGTTCAGGATTATATCACCCGTCATCCGCGTACTGCAATGCCAACACTGGTAACCGTTCCGGTTGTTTTTCACGTTGTCTATAATACGGCTGCCCAGAACATCCCCGATCCGGTTATCTGGCAGCAGATGCAGATCCTCAATGCCGATTATGCCAAACTAAACTCCGACACCGTAAATGTTCCCCCGGTCTGGAAATCGATTGCTGCAAGCACACAGATCCAGTTTGTCCTGGCCAATACCGATACCGCCGGAAACCATACATCGGGCATCATCCATACACAGACCTCGGTAACCAGTTTTGCCAACTCCCCGATTGATCATCTGATCAATTATGCCTCACAGGGAGGAGCCAATGTCTGGGATCCTTTGCATTACCTCAATATCTGGGTCTGCAACCTGGGCAACGGAATCCTGGGCTATACCCAGATGCCTGGGGCCGGGCCAGCAAGCCTCGACGGGTGTGTGGTAAATTGCATTGCTGTTGGCATCACCGGTGCAACAGCCCCATATAACCTTGGCCGAACGGTTACGCATGAGGTCGGACACTGGCTGGATCTCATCCATGTATGGGGGCCTGGCTCTATCACTGCAACCGGCAATTGTTCGGGAGGTTCAGACCTGGTTGCCGACACCCCGCCCGAAGACGGGGCCAATTTTTCGAATTATGCCCCTTACACCGTCATGACCGATGCGTGTTCCACCTCTGCACCGGGTTATATGTGGCAGAATTACCTCAACTATACCGATGATGCGGGGATGTGTATGTTCACGGCAGGGCAGGTTCAACGAATGCAGGCCTCCTTGTATACTTCGCGCGATTCGATATTCAATTCCCAGGGTTTTGGTATCGAGACATACAGTGCCAGTCTCCCGGTGTCTTGTTACCCATCGCCTTCCACCGGAATGGTCAATTATCTGCTTGGCCCCACCACCGGCATGCTTCAGATCAGTCTGGTGAACCTGGAGGGTCAGAGGGTTTTGTCTGAGCAGCATCTGTATAACGGTTCTACCGGAATGCTTGATCTTTCAGGGCTCCCCAATGGCGTATATATTGCCGAATTCAGTTCCGAAAACAAACACGGGTTCCAAAAGATCGTGTTGACCAAAGAATAACCGGAGTGATCCTTCCTTCATTTTATTCCTTACTTTCGGGGCTCAGGTATGAAGAATCATTGATTGATAGAACGCAGATTTTTAGGATGAATCTGATTTTTTAAGATCTGATAAACATCATTGCTTATCTTAAGCTTCATACTAATCTGCGTTCAATCCAACAAAAGATATCAATTCCGCAATAGCAAAAATCTGTATGAACTATTGGCTGTTAACCACCGAATTCCCCCCATTCTTTGGAGGCGGTATTTCAACCTATTGCGAGCAGACAGTAAGAATGCTGTCTGAACGAGGACATGCTGTCACCGTTTTTATCCCTCAATACGATTCAGCCGAGGTGCTCGAAGAACAGCATCCATATGGAACCACCATCCGGTTCAATCCCTCAACATCTGCCACCGTAAAGTTTCTGGGTTTCGAAGCAAATCTGAGTTTTGCATTTGCCGAACTGGTCCTGAACCGGATAAAGGCCTCAGGCGCTCCCGACTTTATCGAGGCTCAGGAATATCTTGGCATTGCATATTACCTGCTTCAAAAAAAGCATTTGGGTTATCCCGGTCTTGAGAATACAAAGATTGTCCTCACCCTTCATGCCCCTACGTTTCTTTACCTGGATTATAACCAGGTGCCTGTCTATAAACATCCGAATTTCTGGACGGGTGAAATGGAACGATTCTGCATACGTGCAGCCGATTGCTGTATCTCTCCTTCTGCATACCTGATTGAAGCGCTCAGGCCCAGGGTAGAGCTTTGGGATATACCTATACACGTGGTACCAAATCCGTTTACGGCTGTTTACGAAGAAAAACCGGTTCCAGGGTTTACTCCACTCGAACTTGTTTTCTACGGAAAATTAATTCCGCAAAAGGGCTGTATCGAACTGTTGCGTTATCTGGCTGAATACTGGGAAGAAGGATTCAAAGGCAGGCTGCGCATGGTGGGCGGCGGCAGTCATTTGTTCCATCCGTTACAGATGGATCTGGCCGAACACTTCAAACAGAAATATAAAAAATACATAGACCTCGGTCTGTTGCTGATTGAAGGCGAGATAAAACCCCGTGATCTTTTTTCAGAACTCGGCAAGGCGCATGTCATCCTCATACCGAGTATAGTCGACAATCTTCCGTATGCCGTACTCGAATGCATGAGCATAGGCAAAGTGGTGTTGACATCCAAACAAGGCGGGCAGGCAGAAATCATCACACCGGGTTCGGATGGATTTCTGTTTGATCATGAAGTGAAAGGCGATTTCAAACGGGTGTTGGCAGAAATACTTTCTCTTTCCGGCGATGATATTGAACGTATCGGGAAACAGGCCAGCGTGAAGGTAAAAAACAACTATGCCCCATCCTTTGTTTACGAACAGAAGATGGACATTTTGGAAACCGTAAAACAGCAGACGGCAAAGACAGACTTTCCATTCATCCGTCCTCCACGTAAATCAGATGCTCCTGTTTTTGAACCGGCAGAGGGCCTGCTTACCGTGGTGGTTCCGTATTACAATATGGGAAAATATCTTCCCGACGCCGTTGAAAGCATACTTAATTCAGATTACACAAATACCGAGGTTGTGATTGTCAACGATGGCAGTACAGATGCCTATAGCCTCTCTGTCCTGAACTGGTATGAAGGTCATGATCAGGTGAGGGTGATCCACAAAAAGAACGAAGGTCTTGCCCTGGCCCGTAACACAGGCGCACAGGAAGCAGCGGGAAGCCTCCTCGCCTTTCTCGATCCAGACGACAGCGTTGCTCCCGCGTATTATTTCAAAGCCGTGGAGGTATTGCTTGCCAAACCCAACCTCAGCTTTGTGGGTTGCTGGGCCAACTATTTTGGCGCAGCCGCAGGCACCTGGCCAACATTTAATCCCGAACCGCCGTATGTATTGCTACACAACTGTATGAATACCTCAGCGATGGTGTACAAGAAATCGCATTTCCTAAAAGCCGGTTTGAACGATGCACGGATGATTTATGGAATGGAAGATTATGAGAGTATGCTCAGCATGCTCGAGCAAGGCATGCGCGGCGTGTCCTTTCCAGAACCCTGGTGGGATTACCGCATTCGTAAAGATTCCATGGCACAAAGCTTTACCACCAACAGCAAATTATATCTCTATAAATTGATGGCCGAAAAGCATCCGGCTTTTTATGCGCAGTACGCTTCCGAATTGTTTCTGTTGTTGAACTCCAACGGGCCGTCTATCCATATAGACAACCCAACGTTGAACAGGGGGCTCTATTCGCGTTTTACGCTTTCAAAAATTGGTCAGAAACTTATTTTTGTGGTGAAGAAAAATAAATTCCTGAGACCGATTGCAATCAGGATTTACAAGAGGCTTGGGAAATAAAAGAGTGAGGAATCAACACCGCGTCGGTTGACAAGCCGCCGCATCTGCAGGGGTAGGTCTGGCAGCCAGTATAATCATAAAGAATGCAATAAATGTTACCCCCTGGTTGCGGTTGAACATCACTTCGGTAACGAAATAGATGCCCAGTGAACAGATAAAATAGAGCATCGGGTAATTACGCGTCTTCCAGGCGCTAAGCAGGGGGACTCCGAAAATACAGACCACAAAAACGAGGAAGCCGACAATACCATACCCCACCAGCGCATCCAGGTACTGATCGTGACAATTGAGGTTGTAGCGTACACCAAACACAAAATCCTTGCTCCTGTATTCGGCCAGGAGGTTATCTTCCACATCTCCGATCCCTACCCCTGCGATCAGGTGTTTCTTGATCACCTCCCCTGCGCAGTGCCAGACAGCGAGCCGGGTGTTCAGGCTGTTCCAGTTGGCCGCACTGACTTCGCCGTTGAAATGATCAAACTCATGCAGGTTATTAAACTGATACGAGGAATTGGTGACATCCACAATCCTCCCAGCGGCCTTCGGAAACATCTTCACCGATAAAATGACAGCAGTCAACAGGCCGAATATCAGGATAAGCCCTGTCAGATACTGTTTCCTTTTATAGATCAGATAAAACACATACAGACTCAACACGCAAACAAGTACGAGCATGGCGTTTCGGCTGGCCAGGAGGTAATTCACGAAGGCCATCAGACAGATAGATCCTACAGCCAGCCTGCGGTGGATTTTCTTTTCGAACGCATGCTGATGCAGGAAATAAAGAAAGATAACAATTGCGAAATTTACATACATCGCAAGATACACCGCTTGTTTATCGAAAAGGAAACCCAGGCTGTCGCTATACAGATACACCGAATCGCCTGTCATCAGTGAACGGATGATGCCATAACCCAGGCCTATGGTAACCACCGCAACTGTGACCCAGGCAAAAAATTTCAACAATTTTCTTTTTTGAAAGGCTGTTATTTCGGAAGTGCCGAGCAGGAGGGGCAAATAGAAAAACGGGGATCTGTACTCCAGCCACTTCGAGCCGTTTGGTTTGTTTTGGGTATAAAACAGCGTACAAGCCTGAAAAAGATAAAACAGAAGGATACAAAGGGCGGCAGGATTGGAGAGGAGTGAGCTGATTTTTTTATAGTTTCCGGCAAACACCCAGGTCAGACCGATGAGCGCTATTGCAAGATTATTGACCTGGGAAACCGGACTGTAAAGCGTAACAACAAAAAAACAGAGGGCCAGGAAATAGAGATTTCCATTTGAAAAGAAGGTTCTGTTTTTATCCCCGAAAAACGCTACCATAAACGTACGTTCAGGATTCTTTTCACCCGTTTCTTGGTTCGTTTAACCCGTGTGGTGGTTCGTTTCTTCTTGGGTTTGGGGCCAGTTTTATATTCATCGTTATAACTGGAGGCCATTTTTTCGGCATTGAAATAATGAAAACAGAGTTCGTATGAGTATTCACCCATCGAGCGGATACTCTCACGATAGGCATAGAGATTGAGTATTTTTTTCTCGGCATCTTCAACACCATTGAACAATTCGCCGTTCTTCCCGGAACGAACCAAGTCGCGGTTGCCGACACAATCCGAAAGCAGCAAACACTTTTTCAGGTTCATGGCTTCAAGAACGGCAAGCGGCAAGCCTTCGTACTTAGATGTGCTGAGATAAAGATCGGAATCCTGGATTTCCTGATGAACACCTTCGGTCGAGAGCCATCCGGTTACCCGTATATTTTCCGAACTCAGCAATTCTTTGTCTTCCCCGTCGCCGATCCAGACAAACTCAAAATTCTTGAGTTCCTTAAACCGCAAGGCCAGGTCGTTAAATTCTTTGGGGCCTTTCTGGCTTACAATCCTGCCTGCGGTAATGATCCTGAATTTATTGAGGTTATGAACCGATTTTACATCGTCGGTGGTGAGGATAGATGTTCCGTTGTTGATATACGAAGCCTTGATTCCGATATTGACATAGGCCCGGCGCTCCGATTTGGAGGTGCAGATGACCCGTCCTCCAAACAAACTCGCAAACTGCTCAAGCCGTTTGTATAGGGCTACTTTGAAATCGCTCAGATCATCAATCAGGAAGGAGGCTCCGTTGGGCGTATAGATAACATTCTCGATGCCTACAATGCTACAGGCAATACGGCCCAGGAAACCGGCTTTGGAAGAATGCAGATGCACAGCATCGGCCCCCTTGAACCGTTTCAGGATACGGATCAGCCTGACCAGTGCATTAAAATCTTTTTTGAAATGCAGCTCGCGCTGGACCTTTGCCCAGCGGATAAATTTCACATTGTTTTTTGGAAAGTACTTTTTTACTTCGGCGGCAGCAGTCAGGTTCGAGCGTTCGCCATGGATGATGATATGCGTATTGTCCATCATGTTCTCTGTAAGAGACTTGATATACGTGGCAACACCGGCGGCAAATGGTTCGACTATGTGTATGATCAGCATGCTTCTACCTTCGTGTATTCAAAAACCTTACCACCCGGTGGGGGATCAGGAGCATTAGGATTAATTTTGAGATGCCTGCAAATTTGAGCAGCGAATCTGTACCAAAACTGTTGACGACCCGTATCCGGGAGATAATTTGTCTTGTCCGGTTCCTGGACGAAATACCGGCATCAGACAATTCGCTGATCAGCAATACCTCGTTGATGTTCTGAACCCTGTGTTTGGCAATTATCTTATAAAAATAAGCGTAATCCTCGCAATGCAGGTAATTCTCCGGATACAAACCGATGTTTGTTAAAAGCTCCCTTCTGAACAGGATGCTGGGATGAATAAGACTGCATTTAAAATGCATCTCCCTTAGAATCTCACGCTGCTCCTGTTTATGTTGGTATTGATAAGCACTCCCGCTTGTGAAATTTTTAAACAACACTTGTGATCCAATCAGACTGATTTCGGGGTGCTTGTCGAGAAAAGAAACCTGCTTGACAAACCGGTCTTCCACACATAAATCACCGCAATCGAGCCTGGCAATATACTTATAATCAATTCTCTCCAGCACAGTATTGAGCGCTCTGTTCAGGGCTACAGCCACTCCCCTGTTCTGGGTCTGGCGCAAGACCTGTATCTTAGAACAGACATTGGCCACCTCCTCCAGATCTTGAGGTAAAAGCGGAACCTTGCTCCCGTCATCCACAACAATCACCTCAAACTGGTCGGGTGGATAGTTCACTGATCGTAAAGAGGTTAATAGTCCCTCCTTATTATTCAGATAAGGTATAATCAGGATAAAGTCTTTCAATATCAAGGATCGCGAAATATCGTAAAGCTATCACTCATGTCAAGCTCAAGAACCGCCCTTCGGAGCGTCATTGTCCTACAGGGCGAATTGTTAACTCCTAAACCTACTACAAGCTGTCGGGTGCGGCATGAATGAACCGGCACAAAGGTAACAGATTCCCATATATCTACTCCCTTAAACCTCTTGATTTTGAATAAAGTGCAAAAAGCAAGCAGGAATGGGTCCGATCTGTCGGGGTTCAATCCGATCTCGGGTGTAAACGAGACACAAGCTATTGATCCAGGAGGGATTCGGGGCAAATATCCGGTGAACCACATTGATATTTAGGATATGGATGGATCGTATTGCCGATCCCCTCAAAGCCTTACCTTTGCAAAAATCTTAAGCTGCATGTCAACTTCTATTTCATCAAGCGTTTTAAACGATTCAAAAATCAGTCCCGCGCTCCGCGGAATTGCCTCCAAAGTATTTGATGGCCAACGTATCAGCAATGAAGATGGCATCAGGCTTTATGAGGAAGCAGAGATCGGTTTTGTGGGTATCCTTGCGAACCATATCCGCGAAAAAAAACACGGCAACTTCACCTATTTCAACCGCAATTTCCATATCGAACCCACCAATATCTGTGTATTCGATTGTAAATTCTGTTCTTATTCCCGTTTGCTGAAACAAAAAGACGGATCCTGGGAGCTTTCCGAAGCCCAAATGCTTGACATTGTCAAAAAATACAAGGATCAGCCTGTCACCGAGGTGCATATTGTAGGAGGTGTCCATCCCAAGATGGGGCTTGATTTTTTTGCCGGATTGCTCAGCAAGATCCGTGTTATGCGCCCCGAATTGCATATCAAGGCATTTACCCCGGTAGAGATGGAATATATGTTCAGGAAGGCAAAGGTAAGTTTTACCGAAGGCCTCCTGCTGCTCAAAGAAAACGGATTGGGTTCCATGCCTGGGGGAGGGGCCGAGATTTTTGATGAGACGATACGCACCGAGATCTGCGAAGATAAATGCACTTCGGAAGAATGGCTTCAGATCCATGAAACAGCGCACGGGCTTGGAATACCCTCGAACGCAACCATGCTCTACGGGCATATCGAGAATTTCGGGCATCGGATAGACCACATGGACCGTCTGCGCAAACTGCAAGACAAGACAGGGGGCTTTAACACCTTTATCCCGTTAAAATTCAGGAACAAAGACAATCAGATGTCAAACCTTCCCGAATCGTCAGTGGTTGAGGATCTGCGAAACTATGCCATTGCAAGGATCTATCTCGACAATTTTGCCCATATCAAGGCCTACTGGCCTATGATAGGGCGTACCACGACCCAGCTGGCCCTGAACTTTGGTGTGGATGATATAGACGGAACCATTGACGATACCACAAAAATCTACACCATGGCCGGTTCGGAAGAACAAAACCCTTCGCTTACCACAGCCCAGCTGGTAGATTTGATCAAACAGGCCGGAAGACATCCGATTGAACGGGGTACCCTTTATAATGTTGTGACGGATTATATGCTCGTGGAAACGCCTTCTGAATTGCCCGCAGGCAAGAATTAAGTATGTAATACAACGGCCTGGAGGTTGAAAACCGGGATTCATGCAAAAAAACAGTGTCGGCTCTTTCGTTCTCCGTGCTCTTTGCATCTCCATGTTTAGTACACGGCAAGCCAATCCAAACATTTCACCAATCTTTTGCATAATCCGAACATAATCTTTACTTTTGACCATAATACCCGGTACAGAGCAAACCCGGATTCCCTTCGTTCAAAAAGAACAGCTCCAGAAATTAATACAAGAAGCCTTATCTTACAGAATCAGCATCAATCCTTCCACATGGACTATAACACACAGCAGCCCAAACTACTCATGAGTGAGTACGGGCGGAATATCCAGAAAATGATCGATTACGCATTGGCGTTAACCGATCGTGATGAACGCAACAATGCCGCCCAGGCCATTATCAGCATCATGGGCCAGCTAAACCCACATCTGCGTGATGTAACCGACTTCAAACACAAACTCTGGGATCACCTCTTCATCATCTCTGATTTTAAGTTTGATGTAGACTCTCCCTATCCGAGACCAACACCCGAAACGTTTCAGACCAAGCCAGAACGGGTTAAATACCCTTCCCGCGATATCCGTTACAAACATTATGGAAAAGCCGTCGAAGCGCTTATCCGTAAAGCCGTTGAAATGGAAGAAGGCGAAATGAAAGCCGCTCTTGTTGAACAACTGGCCCACATGATGAAACGGTTCTATCTTACCTGGAACCGCGATTCGGTGAATGATGAACTGATCGTTCAGCATATTTCTGAACTCAGTAAGGGAAAACTGAAACTGCCTGATAATTTCAGATTTAAGTACACGAATGATATCCTGGGCAAAGTTTCGAACTTCAATCAGCGCACCAACGAGAATCCTCCGAAACAGTTTAAAAAAAGCAACAACTTTCAGAAAAATAATTTTCAAAAAAACAACAACAGCAACAATAACGGCAACAGCAGCAATAGCAATAACAACAACAACAGTAGCAACCGAAATAACAACAACGGAGGCAAATACAAGAACTTTAAAGGCAAATAGATTCAGTGGCGATATTCGAAATCAATGGCGGTAAAAAATTAAAAGGCGAACTCATCCCGCAAGGCGCTAAGAACGAAGCCCTGCAGATCATCTCTGCCGTGCTGCTCACCCCCGAAAAAGTAACCATCAGCAATGTCCCCGACATTGTGGATGTCAACAAACTCATAGACCTGCTCCGCGAACTCGGTGTGAAAATCGAAAAAACGGGTTCAGAACAATACACCTTCCAGGCCGACGAGGTAAATGTTGACTATCTCAACTCCGAAGCATTTCGCAAAAAAGGCGGGGGGCTTCGCGGTTCGGTCATGATCATAGGCCCGATGCTGTCACGGTTTGGAAAAGGGTATATCTCCAAACCAGGGGGCGACAAAATCGGACGCCGGCGTCTTGACACACACTTCATCGGTTTTCAGGCCCTGGGCGCTAAATTCATCTACGACTCACATTCCGAATTTTATAAGGTCGAAGCAAAAAATCTCCAGGGCTGCTACATGCTCCTGGATGAAGCTTCGGTTACCGGCACAGCCAATATAACCATGGCAGCCGTTATGGCAAAAGGAACCACCACCATCTACAATGCAGCCTGTGAACCCTATCTGCAGCAACTCTGCAAAATGCTCAACAGCATGGGCGCCAAAATAACCGGCGTGGGCTCTAACCTCCTTACCATCGAAGGTGTTGAATATCTCGGCGGTTGCTCACACCGGTTGCTGCCAGATATGATCGAAGTTGGCAGTTTCATTGGTCTGGCGGCTATGACCCAAAGCGAAATCACGATTAAAAATGTGGGGTATGAACACCTCGGCATCATTCCAAAAACGTTTGAACGGCTGGGCATAAAAATTGAACGCCGGGGCGATGATCTCTACATCCCCGAGCAGGATGTCTACGAGATCGACACCTTTATTGACGGCTCGATCCTCACCATTTCAGACTCGATCTGGCCGGGCTTCACCCCCGATCTGCTCAGTATCATCCTGGTAGTTGCCACACAAGCCAGAGGAAGTGTGTTGATTCACCAGAAAATGTTCGAAAGCCGTTTGTTTTTTGTCGACAAACTCATTGACATGGGCGCCCAGATTATCCTTTGCGACCCGCACCGCGCAACCATTATTGGCCTCGGACGAAAACAAAAACTCAGGGCCATTTCCATGGCTTCGCCCGATATCAGGGCCGGGGTAGCCTTGCTGATCGCAGCCCTTTCGGCCGAAGGAAAAAGCACCATCTTTAATATCAACCAGATAGACCGCGGATACCAGAATATTGACGGGCGCTTACAAGCTCTTGGCGCGGATATTGTAAGAAAACAATCCTGAATCTGAGCTCATACCCGGCCGGATGACCTAATCCCAACGAAATAAACGAATTTTACACTGTATTTTAACCCAACCCAACCCAACGACCATGAAAAAAACGAACTTCCTACTTTGCCTGGCAGCCATAGCCATTGCAGGCATGGGTTTTATCAGATATTCAACTCCTGCTGCCACCATCGGAACCAATATCGGTAATCAGGCCCCTGAACTGAAGTTTAAAAGTCCGGATGACAAGGAATTTGCTCTTTCCGGTTACAAAGGCAAACTCGTCCTGCTCGATTTCTGGGCCTCCTGGTGCGGCCCCTGCCGCATGGAAAACCCCAATGTATTGGCTGCGTACAAGCAATACCACAACGCAAAATTCAGCGATGCCAGTGGTTTTGAGATCTACAGCGTGTCTCTCGACCGCGACAAGGCTTCCTGGAAAAATGCCATTGCTGCCGATAAGCTCGACTGGCCCTGTCATGTGAGTGATCTGAAATATTGGCAGAGCGAAGCCGGACAGCTTTATGGCATAAACTCTATACCCATGAATTTTCTCATCGATAAAAACGGGATCATCATTGCAAAAGGCTTACGCGGACAAGATCTGTTCAATGAACTTGAGAAACATGTGAAAAAGAATTAATTAGCCCTCCTGGTTAATATTGAAAATCCCGTCCAGGCATTCCTGGACGGGATTTTTTTCTGGAACAACCAGAAAGGGCTATGACCTGATTTCGTTGTCTAAACGGAGTTTCTGGAAAGACTTTCAAGATTATCGGAACTGCGCAGGTAGGGTAGAACACGAACTCGTTTTCACCGATCTACGTTTTAATTACAAAGGTTACCTCTGCCAGCGTTGTCTGCATAACAAGTGTGACAAAATTGGATAAGACGCTTCTGACCTACCAAAACCTGTTAAAATGCCTGTTTTTAACCTCCTTTCATAAATTTCCCTGTCAATTTGACTTTCTTATCTTTGCTGGCAGAAAATTTGCCATGCCGTGTGACAAGATTTTGGATTGGGGGATCGGTTTGCAGAGAGGATAAATTTTCTTCTTTTGCCTTGCTACACGGCAATTCTCCAGACTCTTAAAACTTCACTCAGGCTAACACACAACCCATTGTTTAAGCGATTCAGAAAAATGAACACCAACGAAAGCGAAGTTTTAAACACAAATCCCGAAGAAAACACTTCGGGCGAATCCCAGGCAAAAACAGAACAAGCCACAGCAGATCAGCCTCTTGCCGAGAAAACCGCAGAAGAAAAACTGGCAGAGATGACAGACAAATACCTTCGGCTGTATTCAGAATTTGACAATTTCAGAAAACGCACCCATAAAGAACGGGCCGATCTGATCAAGACCGGCGGGGAAGACATCTTCAAAAGTTTTCTGCCTTTGCTGGATGATATTGAGCGTGCCCTCAAATCGAACGAAAAAGCCACAGATATCAAGGCCGTGAACGAAGGGCTTACCCTGATTCATCACAAATTCAGCCAGAGCCTTAAACAAAAAGGACTTGAACCCATTGAGAGCATCGGAAAACAATTTAATGTCGACCTGCATGAAGCCATCACCACCAGCCCTGCTCCCGAAGAGGCTCTCAAAGGCAAGGTGATTGATGAAGTCGAAAAAGGGTATACCCTGAACGGGAAAGTCATCCGTTTCTCAAAAGTAGTTGTAGGCAGCTAGACTTCTTTACAATCCGAATTCGTTTTTACAGAAGCAATACTGAACGTTTTTCCTGAACATGAGCAAAAGAGATTATTACGAAATACTGGGCGTGAGCCGAAATGCCGATGACGATGAGATCAAAAAGGCATACCGCAAGATGGCCATCAAATTCCATCCCGACAAAAACGATGGAAACCCGGCAGCCGAAGAAAAATTCAAAGAAGCAGCCGAAGCCTATGAAGTACTGAGCAACCGCGACAAACGCGCCCGTTATGACCAGTTCGGCCATGCTGGTATGGGTGGCGCTGCCAGCGGGGGCGGAGGAGGCGGTTTCGGGGGCATGAACATGGATGATATCTTCAGCCAGTTTGGTGACATCTTTGGGGGACAGTTTGGGGGCGGCTCCCGATCAGGAGGTGGCGGAAGAAGGGTCAACAAAGGCTCCAACCTGCGCGTAAAAGTGAAACTCACACTCGAAGAGATTGCTACCGGGGTTGAGAAAAAAATCAAGGTAAATAAATACATCGGCTGCGACAAATGCAACGGCAGCGGCGCTCACAGCGGTTCTTCGTTCAGCCGTTGTTCGACCTGCCGAGGCTCTGGGCATGTTACCCGCGTTCAGAACACCATCCTGGGCCAGATGCAGACAAGCAGCACCTGCCCAGCCTGTGGAGGTGAAGGCCAAACAATCACCGAAAAATGCAAATCATGTCATGGTGATGGCATCGTACACGGTGAAGACGTGATCACACTCAACATCCCTGCCGGTGTGGCCGATGGCATGCAACTGAGCGTAAGCGGAAAAGGAAATGCAGCGCCCCGCGGAGGCATCCCCGGCGATCTGATCCTGCTGGTGGAAGAAGCTGAACATGATGAACTGGAACGAGATGGAAGCAATTTAATCTATAACCTCTTTATCAACTTTGCCGATGCCGCGCTCGGCACCAATGTTGAAATACCAACCCTGGAGGGAAAGGCCAAAATAAAGATCGATGCAGGCACCCAGGCCGGAAAAATGCTTCGTCTGAAAAATAAAGGATTGCCTAGTCTGGAATTTCACGGCAAAGGAGATCTGATTGTGAACATCAACATCTGGACCCCACAGCACCTCAGTTCGGACGAAAAGAAATTGATGGAGAAATTGCGCGAGTCGACTAATTTCAAGCCACATCCGGGAAAGAAAGACCGGGGGTTTTTCAACCGGATGAAGGAATATTTTGAGTAAAATCAATTTCTTTCCTGAACAAAAAACAATCAATAGGCTCTATTGATTGTTTTTGGGGGCCGGTCCCGATTGCTGAATAGGTCTGCATTTACTTTGTCCAAATCCCTATCCCCCAATCCGGATCATACTTCTGTTCTCGCTATTTTCACGGTAACTATCGGGATCAAACCTTCCACCACGCTCCTTCTTCTTCCCCCAAACAGTTGAAAGAATCAACGGAATAATATCTTCCCCGGCTCTCCAGGGCCCTAGCAGATCGGTTTCTCCGGCTGAGAAAAGACAATTTTTCAGTTTCCCGTCGGCCGTCAAACGCAACCTGTTGCAGCCTCCGCAAAAAGGTTCTGTGATGGTGCTGATAAATGCAAATGTTCCGGCATAGCCCTCTACCTTGTATTTTTTTGCTGTATCATGAACTCCATCCTCCAGTTTTTTATATTCAAACTGCCTCCCGATCTGATCCAGCATGTCTGCAGACGAATAGACCTTATCGCGGTTCCAGGCATTTCCGCTAAAAGGCATAAACTCGATGAAGCGAACATCGAGCCGATATTTTTGGGTCCAGGCCACGAACTGGCACACGGCTTGTTCGTTGATGCCCTTCATCACAACCATATTTACCTTGACCTCAAAATTATGCTCAAGCAGGAGGTAGATATTTTTGAGGATCCGCTCAAAATCTCCGCGACGCGTAATGGCCTTAAATTGTTCGGGGTCGAGGGTATCGAGACTTACATTTACTTTCTGTATCCCAGTTTCTTTGAACCGTTCAAGGTATTCATGTGCCAGTACGGCATTGGTGCTTATTGACAATTCGGCGCCTAACGCGGAAAGACGCTTCATGATTTCACCCGCATCTTTTCTGACGAGCGGTTCTCCACCGGTTAAACGGATTTTTCGAATCCCCAGTTTGATAAAGTCAGAGGCAATGCCCTCGATCTCGGCAGGCTGCATAAGCTTGGCGTGGGGTGTTACCAAGGTATCCTCTTCGGGCATACAGTACAAACAACGCAGGTTGCAGGCATCGGTCAGTGAGATGCGGAGGTAGGTATGGCTGCGGCCAAAAGAATCTGTCAATGAAATAGGATGCATGAGCTGTTTCAAAGTTACGCCGATTTGGTGAGAATCTGGTTTCAGAAACAGCTATATTTGTGATGAAGCTAACAACCTTACTCTGCCGTATTTCAAAAAAAGCCCTTTCAAAACAAGCTGCCCAATGACAACAAAACGAGCATGAAAGAATCGCTGGAGATACTCACCGTACTTTTTTTTGTTTCCCTCCTCTATTCATCCGTAGGCCATGGAGGAGCAAGCGGTTATCTGGCTGCCCTGGGCATGTTGGGTGTAAGTGCGGTGTTTATGCGCCCTGCGGCATTGGTACTGAATCTGTTTGTTGCCGGCATTGCTTTTTTTCAATATTACCGGGGTGGCCATTTCAGATGGAAGCTCTTTTATCCGTTTGCCCTGCTCTCTGTGCCCATGGCTTTTCTTGGATCGAAAGTAGCGCTGCCTGAAGTGCTCTATAAACAGGCGCTTGGCGTCTGTCTGATCCTTGCAGTCTTACGGATCCTGGGCCTTTTTAACCGAAAAGAAACCCTTCCCGACCGAGAACTTCCCCTGGTTACCGGGCTCATGATCGGCGCCCTGCTCGGTTTTGTGAGTGGCATGATAGGCATCGGGGGAGGCATCATCCTGAGCCCGGTAATCCTGTTGTGCAGATGGGGTACGATGAAAGAAACGGCAGCGGTTTCGGCCCTCTTCATACTCGTCAATTCAATGGCCGGTCTTGTTGGTTTATTCGGACAAGGGATGCACTGGCACCCACAGCTTTACCTGTGGGTACTCGTGGCCATTGTTGGCAGTGTGCTCGGTTCATACTGGGGCAGCCACAAGGCCGCCAACCAGGGTTTGAAAAACATGCTTGCACTTGTTCTTTTGGCCGCTTCCATCAAATTGATCCATGGCTGAGGATTCTGCGAGCACCGACATAATATTTCAGCGTAACTTATCCTCCACAAATGATCCAGGTACTCTTCTTCGGTCCGCTTTCTGATATCACAGGCATTGCTGTTCTGGAACTTTCGGAAATAACCGATACAGATATGCTTACCGCCCTCTTACACAACAAGTATCCTTCGCTCGAAAAATCAGTGTATACGATTTCGGTCAACCACATCTTGATCACACAAACACAAAACCTCCGCGACGGGGATGAAATTGCCCTGCTTGCTCCGTTTGCCGGAGGATAAACAGCAACCACCATGGATTCAAAACAACATAAGAAACAAACGGTATTGATGCAAGGCCCGATAGCCCCAATCTTCATTTCCGATTCTATTGCTGCTCACAGTTCAAAAACAAACATTGGCGCGCATGCCATTTTTTTGGGGCAGGTAAGAGCCGATAAGCTTGCCGATAAAATCGTCAAAGCAATCCTCTACTCTGCTTATGCCGAAATGGCCGAAAAAGAGTTTCACCGCATCCGCGAAAATGCGTTTCACCGCTACCAGCTCTGCTGTCTGCATGTTTATCACAGCATCGGAGAAGTGAAGGCCGGAGAAATCTCGCTTTTTGTGTTTGTTTCGGCCGTGCATCGCAAAGATGCGTTTGTGGCCTGTCAGGAGATTGTAGACGATATCAAAGCAAATGTCCCGATCTGGGGAAAAGAGCTGTTTGAGGATGGATCCTTTGTTTGGAAAGAGAATAAGGGTTGAGTTATTTAGGGTTCACTCAAACACCTACA
>JABDAO010000062.1:0-202 GCA_013289095.1 Bacteroidota bacterium
CTGCTTATGCTGAGCTTCAGTGTCCGTGCCCAGTCTACGGATGCCACGGATGCCCCGGCGAAGGGATTTATCGGGGTCAGCGGTGGCTTTGCCATGCCGAATGGCCCGATAACTAAAATAGCCTATAACGACAATACGGCCGGTTTTGCCGGAAACGGTTCAACCTTTGGTGTTGAAGGAGCTTACTTTTTTTGTAAGTACC
>JABDAO010000062.1:212-17522 GCA_013289095.1 Bacteroidota bacterium
CTCCTGAGTGCCGTCTGTGCCTGAATGGTTACCTTCAGCACAAAGCTATCAATCCTGATATGGCGGGAAAGTAAGTTATACTTCTTTTGGTATCGGAACACTGGGCCTGGATTCGCTCTCGGCCGGTTACCGCAATTCATTTGATGTAGACCGCGTTACTACAACCATCACCGGAGCCTATTCCATGTGGACGTTTATGCCCGGCATCTATCTCCGGTACCCGATCGGAAGTAAGTTAAACATTACTGCCGATGTCCTGCTCGGTTTTACGAGCACCAGGACCCCGACCATTTCGGTTGCTGTTGAAGACGGTGGGGTAGAAGACGGCTCTTTTATACAGCAATCGTGTACTGCCAATGCATTTGGTTATAGCGCAGCGATCGGGGCCAGCTACAAACTGTGCAGCCGGTTTGCCGTAACGCTGAAAGCAAATTACCTTTCGTGCACACCCGATTTTTACATGGACAACATCAACCGTCCGGTAAATGTGGGAAGGCTCGTGACCGAATACAATGAGCCCATCAATGTGCTTTCTTTTTCCCTGGGTGTTGCTTATATGCTTGGAAAGAAATAAGACGACGGCCGTCAATATAAAAGGAGAGCCGGGCTTCAGAAACATCGTTTCCGAAGCCCGGCTCTTTTATTCTACCGTACATATTTCTGCTTCGGGGTATGGCGTGAGTGAACCGGCAAGAAACTGTTTAACAAAAGGGAGGGCCTTTACTTTTTCTCCCTAAACCGTTGCAACCCCTTATCCAGCCACCGCACATACTTCTGGATGTCGGGGTCATAGCTGGCTGGCGATTCGCTCATGCGTTCTCCATCAGGCGTGACAATGAAGTACTGGGGTTGTGATTGTGATTTGTAGGTGGAGAATTGAAGAAAGCTCCATTTGTTGCCCACGGTTTTCAGGTTGCGTTTGCCGCTCCATTCCACCTCTATTTGTTCGTTGGTGGGCAATTCACGTTTGTCATCCACGTAAAGCGATACCAGGACCAGGTCATCATTCAGTTTCTTTTTTACCACCGGGTCAGACCATACCTGCTCTTCCATTTTACGGCAGTTCACGCAGGCCCATCCGGTGAAATCGAGCATGAGGGCTTTGTGTTCTGCACGTGCGTAGTCGGCGGCATACTTCAAATCATCAAAAGCGGTAATGCCGTTGGGGCCCAGATGTGCATGCTCAGGCAGTTTTTTGGCCGAAGCAACCGAGGCGCTGCCCCCAAAACCCTGAGGCGATTCGCTGTAAAACTGAGGAGGCGGAAACCCGCTGATGAGTTTGAGCGGAGCGCCCCACAACCCGGGGATGAGATAAATGGTAAAACTAAAAACAAGTACAGCCATCAACAAACGTGGGGTCGAAAGAAACGGCATGGGCGAATCGTGACTGAGTTTAAATCCTCCCATCAGATAAAGACCCAGTAAACCAAAGATCACAATCCAGATCACCAGGAACACTTCGCGCGTGATAATGCCCGCCTGGACGACAAGATCGGCATTGGATAAAAATTTAAAGGCAAGCGCAAGTTCGAGAAACCCCAGGAACACTTTTACCGAATTGAGCCACCCACCCGACTTAGGCAGGGAATTCATCCAGCCCGGAAAAGCAGCGAACAGACCAAAGGGCAGGGCCAGGGCCAGGGCAAAGCCAAACATCCCCCAGAAGGGGCCCGAACCGCCTATCGTTGCTGCTTCAACCAGGAGTGTGCCAATGATCGGCCCGGTACACGAAAATGAAACGAGCGACAGGGCAAAGGCCATGAACAGAATCCCCAGAAAACCTCCCCGGTCGGAAGCGCTGTCGACTTTGTTTACAAACGAGCTGGGCAGTACAATTTCGAATGCACCCAGGAAGGAGATGGCAAAGACAACCAGCAGGATGAAGAAAAAAATATTGAACCATACATTGGTCGACAGCCGGTTCAATGCATCCGATCCAAAAAAGAACGTTACGCCAAGGCCCAGCAACACATAGAGCACCACAATGGAGCCCGAATAAATAAAGGCATTGGTAATGCCTTTCGAACGGGTTTTGCTGCGTTTGGTAAAGAAGCTCACCGTCATCGGGATCATCGGGAAGACACAGGGAGTAAGCAATGCCGCAAACCCTCCCAGGAAGCCCAGGATAAAGATGCCATACCAGCTGTGATCAACCGGTTTTTTTGCATCGCTGTCGGTTGGGGCAGGCCTGTTGGTTTTTGTTTCGGTTGCATGCGAAGTGTCGGCAGCGGTTAATGGGGAAACAGCTGCCGTTTGGTTTATAGCTGGGTGTTTTTCCAGATAGGCTTTCAGTATGGCATTCGTATCAATCACCGCCCCTGAGCCTTGTACTGGTTTCGGATCGGTGTTACTCTTTTCTTCGCAAGGTTTGGGGTCTTTTATCTCGAACACAAAATCAAAGGGAGGGGTAAACGGAGTGCATTGGCTGTCGTTGCAGGTCATGCCGTTGATGATGCCTTTTATCTGGAACGATTTGGAGCCAAGGGTATGGATGCGTTGGGTAAACTCTGCATGGTTTTCGAAGAACCGGATGATGGCATTGTCGAATGCCGGTTCCGGTCTCTCGATGGGTTTGGGTTCCTTTGTCTTGCCAACGAGTTTGTAATCGGTTGATTTGTCAAAAACAAATTCGGTGGGCATGGGCCCGTCGTTGGTTACGATCTGCGAGTAGAGATGCTGTTTGGCGGTGATATCGGCTTTAAAGAAGAGGTCATACTCGCAATCGCTTATCTTTTTTACGGTATAGGTCCATTTTACCAGGGCGCTCGACTGGGCAGAAACCACAGACGGGGCATTGCAGGCAAGGAAGAAAAAGAGCAGGGGAAGGATAAGCTTTAATCTGTGCATAGACAGGCGGATGTTAAAGTAATGAACTCCAAATTTACAAAATTATTCACCTTTCTTTTGCTCGAATCCGGGCAAGATAAGCAGGAGCCTGGATATTCGAAATACAATGTGCAGACAGACTAAGTATTCGGGTGCTTGTCTGCCTTTGTTACTCCATGGAGGCTCTGTCAGAAACAAAAAAAAGTCTTTATGTTCAGTTCCCCGCCCATATCAGGATTGATAGCTTTGTGCTGAAGGTAACCATTCAGGCACAGACGGCACTCAGGAGCACTAAGGCGTTACCCGGATTTTCTTTGTGAACCTCCGTGTCCTCTATACCTTCGAGGTTTTCTTAATCCCGCATTTTACAGTTGAAGCCAGCAATCGCGCTGAAAAGGCAACCAGCTATTCGGAACAGCGGGATAACCCAAATGCTGCCCACAATTCCCAACGCACTGTACAGCAGTGCACTCCGTTTCTACTGTACAATTTGGGCTAATACGCGTGTTGTTGGCTGAATAATAACAAAAGAGGGAAGATTTCTCCTCCCTCTCTTCCTTACAGTGTCTATGTTGACTCTTAAATTTTTACCTCCAAAATGCGGTGGATGGGTATCACCATTCCGCTTTTGAGGATAATCCGTTTATCAGTCGAACCCCAGATGGTGGTTTCGATCTGTTTGAGACCGGCAGTGTCTTCGAACACAATTCTGACTTTTGTATGTTCCGTGTTCCCCAGGTAAACAGCTCTTTCTATTTCTACCTTTCGTTTGGCGATGGCAGCCACGTTAAAGAGCACATCCGGCTCGGGGAAACGAAGGTCGGATACCGCTTCCTTGTCGAGGAGAACGGGTTTTTCGGTTGTTTGGTTCATTTGCTCAGTGTTTAAATGTGTTAGTAAAAAGGCTTTAGCCGACAAATCACCTGTGGGGGTAGGTAAGAAAACACATCTCCACAGATGATTTGGGTATTTTAAAGAATTGGGTTATGCTATATTACGACAATTTCGGACGTAAGTCAAGTAAAGAGCCAATTAAAGTTTTTAGGCTATCAATTTGTTTTCTGCACTTTTTTTCATTGCTTCTCTTATGGCCTTGAGCAGTTCAGTGGCTTTCTGGGTGCCAATGCGGTAGATGAGCCCATCGGTGCGGGTGAGTTCAACCGCTTCATTGCCGCGTGAGTAAAACCTTATTTTGCCCTTAAAATAATGATGATAAGAGGGGTGGTTCAACAAGGTTTCCTTAAAACGCACCTTTCGGGCGCTCACCACATCGTCGAACGGGATAAAGACCTTACGTGATCTCCAGAACCCGTTGAGGGTAACGCCTCCCAGACCAACACGGGTGTGGAGGTGCAACACAAAGATGAGGATAATGGAGAGCAGGAGGATAACAAGCCCGAACAAAAAGAATAATTGTCCAGACCGTTCAATATGCTGCACCGGATAAGGCCCGATGTTCAAGGCCCCCACCGTAACTGCTTTGGGGTGTTCTGACCAATAGTATAATATAAAACAAAAAATCGCAAAAATAGTACGTCTTACGATGGAATATTTGTTGTACCCCAGAAATTGCTTTTCCTCAAAAAGGACGCGCTCGACCATAGGCAAAGATACGGAATCCTGTTCAGGTGCCTTGCTGGAAGCGCATACTTACATCCCGAGTACATTTAATAGGCATAGTTCTTTTCTATTTCTGCCTGCGCAGACAAATAAAAAGCGCTTCCCTTGTTTTCTGCATCATCTTAAACCGGTCATCTACACGGTGTCCAACCACCCAGGCAATCTTTCCATCGCTTTCGAGTACCCAGGTTTGTTCTTTCTGATGAAGGGAGAATTTTTGATCCGAAAAAAAATCGCTTAGCAGTTTTGATCCTTTCATACCCAGGGGCCTGAACCGGTCGCCGGTTTTCCATTTGCGCAGGAGCAGGGGGAAGGTAAGTTTTTCGAGATCCAGAAAAGCCACCGCCGGATCGTCCAGGGGGGTAAAATCGCCTAAAGCGTCGAGGTACTCCAGGCGCAGTTCAAGAGGGCTGTTGACGATGGTTTGATTGAGCTGGATATAGATTTGTTCTGCTCGGGCTGTATGGTTCTTGTGACGGATCAGCAAACGGTTTCGCTCCACGTCGAGTTGATAGTCTGCTGATTGAAACAGTTTTCCGGCATGATTTGGTTTTTGTAAAATATCTTCCAGATCGGTGCAGACAGATTCATTAAAACCATATTCATCGAGCAGGGCGTGGAGCCAGAAACGCAAGGGTGACAGGCTGCTGATGTCGCTGATCAGATAAAACACATGCCCGCCCTCTGAATGCCGCAGCTCTTTTTTTGTCTGGGCTGTTATCGTCTGGATCACTTCCCGGGTTTGTTTGAGCCGATGCATGGTATCGGTCAGAGTTGGTCTGAACGAGGGGCTGAGCTGCTCCAGCACCGGAAAGAGTGTATGCCGGAGTTTATTGCGCAGATAGGCATCGTGTTCGTTGCTGCTGTCGTCGCGGAAGGCGATGCCGGCGTCTTTTGCATAGGCAAGCAGATCGGTTTTGTTTGCAAACAACAACGGGCGGATGATGTTTCCGTTTTGTAACGGAATTCCGGTAAGACCCGCGAGCCCGGTTCCGCGCAGCAAATTGATAAAAAAGGTTTCGATGCTGTCGTCGGCATGATGCGCGGTGCAGATCCAGTTTAATTTTTTTGCCAAACGCACTTTTTCAAACCAGCTATAGCGTAACGTACGTGCTGATTCCTGAATGGATAATTTATACTCGGTGGAATAGGCAAGGGTGTCGAAACAGATTGTTTCGCAAGGAACTTCGAGGGTTGCTGCCAGGTTACGGACGAATGTTTCATCCCCATCCGACGCTGAGCCCCGTAACCCAAAATTGCAATGGGCGATGACGAACTGCAGACCGGCAGCCTTGAAAAGCTGGGCCATGACCACCGAGTCAACACCTCCGCTCACGGCCAGCAGGAAACGCTCATCCTGTTTGAAGAGTTTGTTGTCTTTGATGTATGTCTGAAAACGGAGGAGCATATAAGTAATGTATATATTGTGTGATGGAACCCCGCTTCAGCGGGGTTCCATCACACAACGAGAGTGTTGATATCATGCGAGGACAGCATTCAACGCCAGCATCATCCCCCGGGCTTTGACAAGACATTCTTCGTATTCCTGCTCCGGGTCAGACTTATCGGTTATAGCGCTTCCAACCATAAAGGAAAGGTATTTTTCGGTTTCATTGTACAGAATACTGCGAATGACGACACTGAAATCGAAATCACCTTGGGGGCTTATGAGGCCCAAGGCGCCCGAGTACAACCCACGCCTGGTAGTCTCATATTCTTCAATGAGCTGCATGGCCCTGATCTTTGGGGCTCCGGTCATGGACCCCATCGGAAAAGTGGCCCGGATAATTTCTTCGAAAGTCGCCTCCCGTTTCAATTCACACGAAACGGTAGAAATCATCTGATGCACCTGTTCGAACGTGTAGAGGCCAAAAAGCTCATCCACCTGCACCGTTCCCTTTGCTGCAATGCGTGACAGATCGTTACGCACCAGATCGACGATCATCACATTCTCGGCCCTCTCTTTTTCATCTTGCAGGAGTTCTGTTTTCAACCGTTCATCCTCTTCGGGTGTGGAGCCCCTGCGCCGTGTTCCTTTAATGGGTTGTGATAAAAGCATGTTGCCGTTTTTCTTCAAAAAACGTTCAGGGCTTGAAGAGATCAGAAAGGTGTCGCCGAACTTGCAAAATGCCGAAAACGGGGCGGGTGAAATCCTGCTCAGTCGTTCATAGACCAGAAAGGGATCAATCGGGGTATTCAAGGCAAAAAATTCCTGGCAAAAATTGAGCTCATAAATCTCTCCTTCGCGAATCCTTTTCTTGATTGCATACACCCGGCTGATATATTCTGATTTAGAAAATCGTGACCGGAGTGAAACGGGAGCCGGTTCCGGGAGAGATACGTTCTGGGGCGAGGTTTCCGAAAGCTGTCCGAGCAGTTCCTGTGCTTCCACTCCCTCCGATTGTTGTAATACCTCCCATTTCCCTTCCTTTTTTCCAAAAACAAACCGGGGTTTTATAAAAAAGGAAGGAGGTATCCGGAAATGATCGGGGTTGGACGAATGCAGGTTTTCAAGCAGGTTTTTGTAATCGTAGGAAATGAATCCGAATTGCCAGGCCTGGTCATCAAGTGACGGCAAAACCGTGTGATCGTCCTGTGTTTCAGGTTGTGTGGGCTGCTTTGAGAAAGAAGAACCGCTGGCAAGATAGGCTTCGCATCCTGCGGCACATTCATTTCCGGGATTCGAAAAGTAAATGAAACATGGAGTGTTTAGAAGAAATTTTAGAGCGGTCAACATTAATTCGGTGAGTGTTTATTCAGAAAAAAAGCATGTATTAAGTAAACAATATTTTCAATAGCAATGAATCGTGTCATAATATGTATTATATTGCAATAAATATGATGTTCTTATAGTAATAATAAAAACGGTCAATCGTGCTTATCCCGGATGTTGCATACTTCCGTTGAGAGCAAATTTTCAAAAAAACCGGTAAAGGGAAAGAAAAGAGCTTGCCATTCGTTTTCGTTTCAGGTTGTAAAAGTAAGGCCGCTTGCTGAGTGGAACAAATTATACCCATTCTTATTCACTTAAAGGGCCCGATAGCTATCTGGCCTTTTAAGTGATTTAAAACGGATTATGCCGGGGCTGCCCTTATTCGTATGTCCGGCAATTAGTCGATAGTACGGCACTCGTGTTATCTGGCTGTGACAGGGTTTCACATCATTAAAATGCCCTGAATTTATTTTCTGGAACTTATCCATACACAGGCCATGAGAAAAATACATCTGCCTTCAGTTGCTTGTATCGTGTTTTTTACTATTTCCTGTTCTGTAACGGGCACCGCCTACTTTTCAACCGGTGGAAACTGGAGCCAGGCAGCTACCTGGACCATCACCGGTTGTGGCGGAGGCGCCGGAGCGGTACCGGGCATAGGCGATGATGTGACGATTTGCTCGGGAACGGTGGATGTGGATATTGCCGGTAATTGCAATAGCCTGACCATCGCCAATGGAGCCACCCTGAGCTTCAATACCCAGAACCTGACATTTACCGTGGCTACGTTTATCAATATCCAGGGTGGGGCTACGGGGGGCCTGCTTAACTACCCCCTTACACATAGTAATGTAATACTTGATATTGGCGGGAACCTTACCTGCACAGCGCCTGGCACATTCACTTTCATCAACGGAGTAGGTGGGCATTACGGTACCGTTAATTTTAATGGGGCAGCCAATGCAGTGATGTCGGGGGCTGGCACCATTACACTTGCCTCGCTGAGCATGAACAAAACAACAACCGCGGCAACCGTTAATGTAAGTGCCACGAACGTTGTTTTCGATACACCCTACGCACTGGTCCTTACCAAGGGAACATTCCAATGGAACAATGCCGGAACGCTTACCGACTCGTATGATGTTGGTTCTACCACTACGCTCACCATTCCTTTTGGCGGAGTGCTTGAATCAGATGCCGGGACTTTTCAACTCTGCAAGACCGGGAATGTCACCCTGTCGGGTGAGCTGCTTCTCAATGGAGGTGTAGTGAATGCGGCCGCTCCTGCTGCCGGGGCCACTGCTTTCGATTTTCTGTATCTCGATAATGGGGGCACCCCGCAGCTCTATGTCAATACAGGGACCTTAAACGTTTACGGTGGCATCAATAACAATAAACTTTCTGCCAATTTTATAGATTTCAGGATGACGGGAGGAACCATTAATCTAAGTCTTGGACAAGATGGCCCCGCACATGAAAATTTCCAACTCGAAAACAAGGCAGGGGGCACCACCATCATGTCGGGAGGTTTGATCACCCTGCAGGATGGTTCGGCCAACAGTGTCGATCTGAATTTTGGAGGATCACTCATCGGTGCCATGGGGTCGGCTCATTACAATGTGACCGGCGGTACCGTTCAATTCGGGACTGCGTCCAGCTTCGACTTCGGGAATAATTTCACCATTGCCGGGTCAACCACCAACAACTATCCCAATTTTGTGATCAACGGGATTTCGGCTGCCCATACCGCCCAGGTAACCCTAAGTTCAACAGCAAGCCTTCTGATACAAAGCCTGGTCATCAACAATTCGTTTTCAACCATGCAAATGAAAGATGGATCAGGAGGGCTTACAGATAACCTCATCATCACCGGCACCAACGGCACGGATGCATTTATCAACAACGGCGCTGCAAGCACTGCAGGATCGTTGACAACCACGGGGTCGTTTACCGCTCAGCAATCTACCGTTACTTTTTCGGGAACGGTACAGCAAACCATCGGCGGCTCTGCAACCACCACCTTTTACAACCTCACGCTTAACAATACCTCTGGAGTAACCCCGGCAACAGGCATACTTCAAAATGTTGCGACCAGCGTTGACAATGTGATGACCTTTACCAAAGGTGCGTACAACCTCAATACAAATACCTTGACACTCCTGAACAGCGCTGCCGGTGCCATGACCGGAGGCAGCGTCAATTCATTCCTCATCAGCGAAGACCAGGTTACCGGCAGTATGGCTTCGGCCGTACAGTGGAATATCGGGAACAATGCCTTTTCTTATTTGTTCCCTTTTGGATGCAGCAGCACTTATATTCCGTTCACTTTTTTAGTTACCGGAGCCTCAGGCGATGCCACGACCACACTCACCCTGGCTACCTACGAATGCATCAACGGAACAAATCTGCCCTGGCCATCGCTGGCCGGAGAAGCCGTTACGGCAACAAACGGTAACAACCCCAACAGCGCCGGCTGTTTTCCGCTGACACAGAATAATTCCAACCTGCAGGTAAACCGGTATTGGGAAATAACCGTGGGGGCAACCGTTCCAACAGCTACGCTGACATTCAGTTATCTGGGTACAGAAAACAATACGCTTGCAGGATGCGGAGGCGGGGCCGCCGGAAGCGTTTCGGCCCAGCGTTGGGATGTTGTAAACCAGGTATGGGGAACGGTTGGCGGCGCCGGTCTGGTCTATCCTATCAATACGGCTTCGTATGCTTTTGGAGCCGGGGTCGGAAATGTTTCGGTGGCGGGACTCAGCACGTTTTCGCCCTGGACCCTGGTAAGCGTTACCGAACCCCTCCCGGTTCAGCTGCTTTCATTTACCGCCACTGCCCATCAGAAGGAAGATGTACTTGTTTCCTGGAACACGGCATCCGAAATCAACAACAATTTTTTTACAGTTGAGCGTACAAACAACGGTTCGGATTTTGAATATGTGGGAACCGTAAAAGGAAGCGGTAATTCATCGATCGTACATGGTTACAAACTAACCGACCCATATCCTTTCAGCGGTGTTTCGTATTACAGACTCAGTCAAACCGATTTTAACGGTCATCGCACAATTTATAATCCGGTGCCGGTTGACCTCATTCCTCCGGTCCGGGTGAACGTTTTTCCAAGTCCCTCGCATGGTGATGCGTTGTACCTGAGTCTCATCGGCGAACCTGTAAACGAAGAAATTTTAGTATTACTTTATGATCTGGAGGGAAGAACAACGTATTCAAAAGTATTCATTACAGGCCAGACCGGTTCTGTGCTCGAAGTCATTAATCATTCAGCAAGGCTTGCTCCCGGAATTTATCTGGTGGTGGCTACTTCGCAAAATAGTATTTATAAACAAAAGGTGGTGGTTGAATAACCGGTTAGCAAAGAGCCTGAGCCGAAAACATTCACGCAGCTCCCATCACCAGTGCTTTCAACGCTTCAATCCATGCCGGATGTTCATTCAGGCTTTCGACCAGCTGGATCTTTTCTCCTCCGTGTTTTTTAAACAACTCATCATATTCTGTCCCGATTTCATAAATCGTCTCCAGGCAATCGGCCACAAAAGCAGGCGAAAAAACAAGCATGCGTTTGATGCCCTGTTCTGCTTTTTCAACCACCACTTTATCCGAATAAGGTTTGATCCATTTGTCATTTAAGCGCGACTGGAAACTGGTTGTATATTTTCCTTCCGGAATTCTTAAGCGTGATGTCAATGCGCGTGTCGTGGCAAAACATGCGGCACGGTAACAATAGGCATTGTCTTTTGTAATTGTATTGCAACAGGTGTTGAATGCGCAGCTGCCTCCTCCGTAATGCGCGTCTCCCTTCAGGATATGACGTTCGGGCAGGCCATGGTAGCTGAATAAAATATGATCATAATCGGCTATGTTGTACTTGCCTGCTACTTCCACACAGGCATTGATAAAAGCCGGGTGGTCGTAAAACTTGCTGATAACGGTGAGCGAGGGCGTTACTTCCCAGTCTTTGATCAGCTCCAGGGCTTTTTCGACCGAAGAGCCTGTGCTTGATGATGCGTATTGCGGGTACAGGGGCAAAAGAATTATCTTATCGACCTGTGCCTTGCGCAACCGGTCGAGGGCTGATGCCAGGGAAGGGCTCTGATAACGCATGCCAAGCTCAACCACAAACTCAGCTCCGAGGCTTTGTTGTAAAAGCTGTTTTACTTTCAGGCCATGCAGGAGCAGCGGAGAACCTTCTTTTGTCCAGATCTGGCTGTAAAGTTTTGCTGATTTCGATGAACGGAATGGAACAATGATGCCATTGACCAGCAGAAACCGGCCGGCGGCATTGATATCGATCACACGCGGGTCGTTCAGGAACTCGGTGAGGTATTTACGTACATCGGGTGTTGAAGGGCTGTCGGGCGTTCCGAGATTTATTAAAAGGACTCCTGTTTTCGTACTCATATTCGTTATCTGGTATTAGGTGCTAAGGTAACCACTCAGGCACTAAGGCCACGGAGCTACACTTAGAATTTGTTTGGAAAGTTTTGCGAATTCCTCTTTTACAAGGGGAACTAAGCCTTCCTTCGTTATGCTCACGCAGTTGAAATTAATTAATAACCCCTTCAGTTTTCCGGCCAGTTTTAAATAAGAAAGCAGTTGTGCCTTATACAGAGGGAGAATACCTTCTGTGGCTTTTACTTCTACTAGGATCAAATTATTCACCAGAATATCTAATTTAAATAAACCACCGAGATTAGAGCCTTTGTATATAACCGGAACGTAGACCTGAGAAAAAGCAGTTAAACCGGCACCCGTTAATTCTTTCAGAAAACAGGACTGATAAACAGACTCAGGCAAACCCGGGCCAGGATGACGATGGACCTCAAAAGCACAACCAACTATCCGATACGCATCTGGATTGATGAGTGTTTGTGATATCATGAGTAAATACTTAGTGAACCTAAATGTCCTTCGTGTCTCATATGGTTCCCTTAATACCTCCGTACCAGTTCAGTTCATATATGCAGCGCCCGTTTTCCGGTAGCATCCAGACAGGCCTCTTTCATGGCTTCTGTATACGTAGGGTGGGCATGGCTCATCCGGGCAATATCTTCGGCTGAGGCACGAAACTCCATGGCTATCACGGCTTCGGCAATCATATCCGCCGCCCGGGGGCCGATCATGTGAACGCCCAGAATCTCGTCTGTCTTTTCATCGGCCAGTACTTTAATGAAACCATCGGTATCCATCGATGCACGCGCCCTTCCGCTGGCTTTGAACGGAAATGAACCGCTGCGGTATTTTCTTCCCTGTTCCTGTAGCTGCTCTTCGGTATAACCTACCGATGCAACTTCCGGCCAGGTGTAAACCACGCCTGGTATGGTGTTGTAATTGAGATGTGGTTTCTGACCGGCAATGAGTTCGGCCACGAATACACCTTCTTCTTCGGCCTTGTGTGCCAGCATGGCGCCCTTGACCACATCGCCGATGGCATAAATGCCTTCGACGTTTGTCTGCAACTGCTCATTGGTCTCGATTTTACCCCTCACATCCAGCTTCACACCCGCCTTGTCGAGGCCCAGGTTATCGGTATAGGGTTTACGGCCTACGGCAACCAGACAGTAATCGCCTTTGAATTCAACAGCTTCGCCTTTTTCGTTGAGGGCGGTTACCGTTACTTCTTTGCCCTTGCCGGTTACGCCGGTTACCTTGTGTTTGAGATAAAATTCAAACCCTTCTTTTTTCAATACTTTTTGCAGCTCCTTGCCGAGCGAACGGTCCATCGTTCCGATGAGGGCATCGGTAAATTCAACTACCGATACCTTTGCACCCAAACGGGCATAGACCGAACCCAGCTCCAGGCCAATCACGCCCCCCCCAATGATGATAAGGTGGGTTGGAATTTCGCTAAGCGTCAGGGCTTCAGTAGAGGTGATGATGCGTTTTTTGTCGATGGCAATGCCCGGCAGCGTGCTTGGTTTGGAACCGGTGGCAATGATTGTTTTTCCGGTTTCGAGTGGTGTCTTGCTTCCTTCGGCTGTTGTTATTTCGATTGAATTTTTACCGGTAAAACTGGCATGACCTGTAAATACGGTGATCTTGTTTTTCTTCATCAGAAACGAGATGCCGTCGCAGGTTTGTTTTACTACATCGGCTTTGCGTTTAATCATCTGAGCAAGGTCTACCTTCAGGCTTTTAAGCTCAATGCCGTGTGCCTTGAAATTATGCGAGGCATTGTAAAAATGTTCAGACGAATCGAGCAGGGCTTTGGATGGAATACATCCAACATTCAGACAGGTTCCCCCGAGTGTCGGGTAACGTTCTATGATGGCTGTTTTCATCCCTAACTGGGCACAGCGTATAGCGGCTACATAGCCTCCTGGGCCAGAGCCAATTATGGTAACATCAAATTTTTCCATCTGCGGGTGATTTGGGTTCTAATTCCGGGAACGAATTTACTGTTTTATCGCGCATGAGCGGGTCTTACGGTGGGCTCAACCTGTTTCTGGGTCAAGTTATTGAATGTCAGGGTGAAACCATTTGGCAAATCCCTTCGGTGGTTCACTGCAACATAGCGTTACCAATTTCGCCTCCGAGTCTCCGTCTATCTTGGTTTTATATATACGTTGGGTTGGGCGCCTTTCCATCACACCCTCAAAACCTTCTTCAATAAACTTCTTCTTAACCCTATCGATTGTCCGCATTCCAATCTTCAACACCTTGCTTATTTCCTCATTGGTAACCTTTTCAGAATACTTGTCTTCATCGCAATTCAGAAGAATGTGGGCTGTCCGAAAGGACTGAGCGGTATGCGAACCTTTGCTTATAATGCTCGTAAGCTCCTCTACTTCCCCTTTGCTTAATTTAACGGTGTATCTTATCATTTGTAAATTGGTTTTTACAAATGCACGATTATTTACGTCATATTACACTTAACTTAACTCTAGGGATTAACTATCTTTTTATAAACTGCAAAAAGGCTGTCTCTGATAGAGAGACAGCCTTTTTAATGATGGGCCAGACAGATGCGATGACACGTATTTGCACGAAACGTACGCAGGTGCATAGCTACCGGTCTGACAAACAGAAACCCTATCAGATGGGCTGAGCGGGATAAGTTGTCGGCGCTTAATCCAATACCAGCTTCCCTTCTCCTAAAATAGTCTGACCATCACCTACCCGATAGAAATAGAGACCCGGGGGCAAATCGCCCCGTTCTATCCTGAATGTGGCAGCGTTGACAATACTTTGGGCCCGTAGCAGTTTTCCGTTCACATCATACAAACTAAAAAAGGCCTTTTGTATGGATGGATGCAGGAGTGTACAGGTAAAGGCATCGTGTGCCGGGTTGGGAGCAACCGTAACCGTACAAAGCGCCGGTGTATACGTTTCAACCCCCATGACAGCCGAAACCGTTGCCTGTATCATAAGCCTTGCATGAATAACGCTGCTGGGCGCACTCAGGTCGTTGAACGGGGCCGGGCCAAACGCTTTTGAATAATAGGCCCCGCAACGCAAGGGGGGGCCTTCGGTTTGTGTGCCTACACACAGGAATCCGCTTTTTGTCTCTGCCAGGCCAATGTAAAAATCCTGATTGTTAAGCACAGCGGAATTGGGCAGGATAAACGTATGGTACCTTCCGGTATCGGAGGAAGTAATGGTATAGACTGCCGAAGAATCGAGCAGGAGCCCTGTGGAGTTAACTAAAACAGCATAAACGGTTTGCCCGATGATGGGTGTGCCCGAAGGAAGGAACACATTCGCGCTGACCACTGTGGCCATTCCATGGAGGGTGTATTTTGTAAGCAAATAACCAGCTGCGCCGGCTGCTCCCGAGGCCGGACCATCAACGGCGTAGCTATAGAGCGTTTGGGCAACATCCTGTGTGCAACTCATCACGTTGTTGGAGGGGTTGTCGTCTGGGGGGAGTGTTACCGTTATCTTGCTTGTGCCCGGGTTTGCAGGCGAATACGGGGCAAAGCCAATGGTTACACTCGCCCGTGCGGCAAGTTTGGCTATTGTATCTGTGGAGCTGAATGCATTTGTGCCGCTGGCCATTAGTGTCACAACCAGATTCCGGAGGGTATCTGTACCCACATTGCGGATCACGGCCGAGTCGGAGCAGGGCGTACCCCACTTCAGAGGCAGGGTTGCCAGGGTGAACAAACCGGTAACTGCGGCATCCAGTGTATCGGCCGGGGTGAACCTGAAGGTGTGTCCCGGGTCGGGGCCGGAATGCACGCCGTTGTCGAATTCAAAAGCCTGTGTGAGGTAGTTGCCATCAATAGCCTGGATATTCCACCACAACGTGTCCCCGGGTTTTGAAAGAACGAGCAGTTGATTGGGCGTATTGTCTTTTCCTTTTAAACCGATGCCGGCCGTTTTAAGCGATAGGGCAGAGGTCGTTGTAATCCATTTGCCATAGACAAATTCGATGACATTGGTGGTCTCATATAATTGGATCTGGAATGAAATGTCTGAATACTGGCAGGGGCCTGTGCTGATGCTGTCGGCCATGTTTTTGAACTGAATGATGCACACATGCGATGTGCCCGAGCCGATGGTGCTGACCCTGAACTCGGGAGTTCCGGCGCCGCCTACCAAATGGTGGTTGAACGGACAAAGAATGTTGGCATCAGCGGGTTGCGCGCTGTTAAACACGCCTCCTTTCAATGAATTTCCGCCGGAGAAGTAAAGATCTGGAGCCGAAGGGGGCGTATTGCCAAGTTTAATAAACCCGTTTGAGTTGAGTACAAAATCGGTGAAGACAGCCCCGTTATAATGAAAGCTGAAACCAATTTGTTTGGGCGAGGCATTTGCATTGTCGAACGATGCTGTTTTGATGAGCATTCCGGTTGTGTCTAAATCAGTATAATTTCCGCGCATATTGGCAAAACCGGTGCTGTTGTAGTTCAATTGGGCAGAAAGATCGGGAATGCCCAGGCATACCAGGAGTGGGCAGAGGAGGTGAAGGAACAAATTTTTCATGGTGTTTCGTTTTAGTATTACCGGGTTGAACAATCAATTCGAGGCACGAATGTATTAATTATTTGTATTGATGTATATTCCATGAAAGAGATTTTGTCGTTAATAAATAAAGTGCAGGCAATGTAAAGGAAAGGCTTGATGCCAGAAGCAGGAAGCCTGGATGAGGGCTACGTTTAAATACGTAGTGTTTTGCTGGAAGCCCTGATTTTTCTACGTTTTTATACGTAATTATTTTTTAAAAACCAGGCCGTGTTACGAGGGTGTAAAATTTCAATAATTTTGACGCGATCATTTCAATTGTATTCTTAATCTGTCAATTCCCAATGTTTCATGCAAACGTTTCAATAACAACCCTACGCGATGAGTACCACCCTACAGGTTTTTATTTGTCTTGCCCTGCTTTATTTTCTGTTGAGCACCCTGGTATCCATTTCGTTCGAATGGTATGCACACAAAACACAGCAGCGTGGCAAACTCCTTTACCGCAGCCTGGTGGATATGCTCTATGATCCGGCGAATGGGAGCTATGGAGCTTTTCTGTATTCGCACACCCAGATAGCGCGTCTGAAAAAAGACAAAGACACCTACCCTCAATACATTTCGGGTGTACTGTTTGCTGTTGCCCTGGTTGACTGTATCGGGCAGCAATCGGTGGAAGTAAATTATACACACATCAGGGATGAGCAGGGAAACCTGTTGAGGGTGGAAGCAGAAGAGATTCGGGAGTCTGATCCGTTCAAACATTTTCAGCTGGAGGTGGGGAAGATGAAATACAGCCCCCCGGAAGGAAGTGCTGCGTACCTTTTATGAGAAATAGGGTTCGTATGAGCGGCTGAAACGGGCTATCGGTTCGTGGTATGATGACCAGATGGAGCGTATTACCGGTTGGTACAAGGTAAAGATAAAATGGACCCTGTTCTGATTTTCGCTTGTCGTTGCCCTGTTTTTCAATGCCGATGCGTTTCGGATTGTGAGGACGCTGAGTTTAGATGATAAAGTACGGAAAGACAAGAGTGTCTGCTTAGATCTAAAGAGTGTCTGCTTAGATCTAAAGAGAGTCTGCTTAGATCTAAAGAGAGTCTGCTTAGATCTAAAGAGTGTCTGCTTAGATCTAAAGAGAGTCTGCTTAGATCTAAGGAGAGTCTGCTTAGATCTAAGGAGAGTCTGCTTGTATCTAAGGAGACTCTCTTTAGATCTAAGGAGAG
>JABDAO010000063.1 GCA_013289095.1 Bacteroidota bacterium
TTTTGAGTGAACCCTAAATAGAATGTGATAAAGACTGTATAGCGCTGTATAAAGAGTGAATCACCCCTTCAGAAGACAAACTGAAAAACGGGAACGTGTCTTTACATCCATTGACTGCACCAACATGCAGCAGTCATTCGATCTCTGCCCCCCAGCTTTTGACATTGACCCATAAAGAGAGGCCTCGAAGACATAAAGAGAGGATACAAAGGGATTAAGAGATGTCTCGAAGACATGAAGAGAGGATACAAAGGGATGAAGAGGAGAGAAAACCTTTTGAGTTTCTTCGAGGCTCTTGGTTTTCACTCGCAGAATTGCCAATTTTACGCCATGGCAGCTCCCTACGTCGAAACACTTAAATATCTCTATGCCAGGCTCCCCATGTATCAACGCATCGGGGCGGCTGCATACAAGGCCAATCTCGACAATACAAATGCCATCGTTGCGTTGCTGGGCCACCCCGAACGCAGGTTTAAAACAGTACATATTGCTGGAACCAACGGCAAAGGATCATCCTCGCACATGATTGCTGCCGTACTGGCTTCGGCCGGTTATAAAGTGGGGTTATACACCTCACCACACCTCAAAGATTTCAGGGAACGCATACGCATCAATGGGGTGGTGATCAAAAAATCGTATGTGGTTGAGTTTGTAAACCGTTACAAAGCAGAGTTCGAAGCCATTGAGCCTTCGTTTTTTGAATGGACCGTAGGACTGGCATTCGATTATTTTGCAAACCAGGAAGTAGACATTGCCGTGATCGAAACCGGTCTGGGCGGGAGGCTTGATTCAACAAATGTAATACAGCCCCTGGTATCGCTCATCACCAATATCAGCAAGGACCATACAAACCTGCTGGGCAATACGCTTGCAAAGATTGCCGCCGAAAAAGCGGGTATCATCAAACCCAATACCCCGGTTGTCATAAGCGAATATCAGAAACCCACCCATGTCGTTTTCGAAAAACGGGCACAAGAGCTCAATGCCCCTTTATACCTGGCCTCGAAATTGTATACGGTAACCACCAATACCCAGTTTACCGACGAGCAGACCCTTGTAACCGATGTAGAGGAAGATGGGCGTGCCTACCTTCAAAACCTGCGCTGCGACCTACCGGGCATCTACCAGCAAAAAAATCTCTCAGGGGTGCTTAAAACCCTCGATCTGTTGCGCGATGCCGATTTTAACATCACCGAAAACCATATACGCCAAGGCCTGGGCCATGTAAAAACACTCACCGGTTTACGCGGACGCTGGGAAAAACTCGGCATCAACCCCGATACCTATGCCGATACCGGTCATAATGAAGCCGGGATCAGGGAAGTGCTGAATCAGATAGCCCGTATGCCCCACAAACAGCTTTTCTTTGTCCTGGGCATGGTAAACGACAAGGATATTTCATCCGTTTTAAGCCTCCTGCCCCCCGGAGCCGAGTATTTTTTCTGCAAAGCATCGGTACCCAGAGCCCTGGATGCCATCGAACTGCGCGAAAAAGCAGCCCGTTACGGGTTGATAGGCCAATCGTTCGACTCGGTCAGAAAAGCCATACGCGCCGCACGGGCCGTGGCCGCCAAAGACGATCTGGTGGTTATTGGAGGCAGCACCTTTACCGTGGCCGATGCCATCTGACGGAAATAAATAGTTTTTATTGCTGTTTTTCCGAAATTCTCTATATTTGCGTCCCCTTACCAATTAAGGAGTAGCGTTTATCGGGAGCTTAGCTCAGCTCTTTACAAACATAATTTAATGGGAGCTTAGCTCAGCTGGTTCAGAGCATCTGCCTTACAAGCAGAGGGTCACTGGTTCGAACCCAGTAGTTCCCACCAATAGAATAAGGGGTTTCAAGCGAAAGGGCTTGAGACCCTTTTTTCATTTGCACACTATTTGCACAAAAAAGAGGATAATTGGTGATTGGGAAGGAGGAGACGGGCGGGGCATCGGGGCCGGAGAGTAAAGGATAATATGGAGCGGTGCTGGTTTGTCCTGAATTTTGTCTACCTTTGTTGCAGAATGGCAAGGCAATTGCACATTACCTCATCTAATTTCAGGAATGCACCTCTCTATCAATCCTCTCTTTTCAGGAATATTTTTGTATTATCGAAGAAATGATAAGGATCATCAAAAAAATAATGAACTTCTAATACGTACTTAAGAAACTTATTGTAGTTTCGAATTGTTATTCAAAATCAGTCTCATCTTTCCAATTGGATGAAGGAGATCGGGAGGCGGTAAACCAAGATGTTTATCGCTTCCTGCGTTTATAGCAAGTCCTTCAACTTCCTTTTTGCCTTGTTTTTTATCTTCAGAAAATTTCTTGGTTCCAGTTGGTAGGCTGTGATCAGCGTGTAATCAGTTTTAGTTCTCTGAAGCTCAAGAATAATTACATATCTCTGGTTATTGTCAAGAATATATGTTCTGGTTACATTTTTCTCCCTGACACGCTCATCCACACTAAACCACTCCATGTGGTCCAATGTTCTTTTTTCAATATGAAAGCGTATCCAATGTAGTCTCTCTGATCTTTGATAATCAAAGGTCCTTCGTTTGATCACCTTGCCGTCTTCCTGAGTTTCTTCAAATTCACGTGTAGTAAGATGTCTGAAGAGAAGTTGCATGGCTGGCTCTTCTCCCTTCATTGGCCAAATTTGCTTCTGATTGAACTTGAAATCAGTATTATTCTCAATGTCTCTTTCAAAAACGCTTTTCAACGAAATAATTCGTTTTGGTTCTGCCAAATGCAAAATTTCGAGCAAATTTGAATAACTCTTCAATAAGTTCGTAGGCATAATTCTACTTATAGGTCTATGAAAAAAAGATTAAACTTTGAATTTTCCCTAGGGGTAGAATTTGTGAGGGGGAGTTTGGCGTGTGTCTGAATTTTTTCGATCAATTTGTTTTTTGCAATCACCTTTCCATTTCCATCTAAATGCCTTAAATGATAGGAAATTGCTCCCATCAGCAGGTCAGTCAGTTGCATTAAGTGGCTTTCATGCGATCTTATATTTTGAAGGTTCCTGATTGGATTGTATTTAATATTCAATATCTCTTTGAGTTTCCTCACTTTCAATGCACTTAAAGTGTCTTTAATGTCCAAATAAACGTTGTAATGATTATCCATATCGATCTTGTGGTGCAAGAGCTGATAGTACATTTTGTAATAAAATTCGTCGTAGCTCTGCCCGATCCTGGCATTATCAATCGTCGCCTTATCAATAACGATTGCTCTGAAAGTTAGATCAGTTGCAAAAAAGTAGTCGATAAGTTCTGCATAATATAAGTGTTTTGATTTTGAAACTTTAGTCCATTTGATCTCTGTACGCATCTTGTGTTTTTTCTTGATCTCAAGAATTGACTGGTTATGCGTTTTTAGCTGATTATATGCTGTGCTTACATAAGAAATGAGCATATAGGGATGAGGGTCATTCTCAAGGTGGCAACTCTCATCACAGTAAAAATTGAATGTTTTAGACATTATTGGGGGATTCTATCGTAAGGTTTTCTTTAATCTTGTAAACGTATACAAAACAACTATCTGGATCGCTCCCAACACTACTTCCTTTCATTCCTTTGTCCAAAAAATGTTTTTCTATTTCACGCGTAGATTTATCACTATCCATTTTCCTGAAAATATAACAGTGGCCTTTGCGAGGGACATTATGATCTGTAAATAAACGCTGTTCAATAGTTTTCGTTACTCCAACATAGTACTCCGAATAAAGCCCACCTCCACACCCCTTAATTAAATGATCATGAATTTCATCGATTATTTTTGAATCAGCCATTTGACAAATTATTTAGGCTTCTAATTGCCATTTATAAGACATCAAATGTAATAAATGAAATGCCTTCTGAATCACACCAGACCCTATATTTTAAGTCAGGAAACATTGGAGCCTGACTTAAAATGATGACTCAAAGCGAATAGAGATGAATTTTTTATTCAATTAACAGATTGATATTGTTCGCCAAAAGAACTGTTAGCTCAGCCGGAGGCATATACCCTGTAAGCACCTCATCCGATTCCGAATTAACCCAATCCGACTGCGCCGGGTCAAAATCCCACTGATCGTATTTCTTCAAAGGCATAGATTTACCGGCTTTCCGTTTGTATGAAGTCTCAGCATTGAACCCGCACCGATCAAAAATCCGGTGGCCTTTCATTGCCCAGAGTATGTTGTCCAGAGCCGAAACATAAATGAACGGGGAACAGTTCTGCTTTGTCTTCTTCTTTAGATCCGGTTCTGTGAATATCTTGCTTCCGTATTTCACGACTTCCATCAGGCATTTTTCCCGGTCCCGGATCGGCTGACTATTCTGGGCTGCGCTAGAAACGAATTTTGATGTCCAGAGCTTGCACCATTCATTTACGAGGGTTTCTGCTATCTCACCGTTGGGGACGATCAAATGCAGGTGCGGATTATAGGTTTTCGCCTGTGGATTGAAATTGCATTCCAGCGATTTAAGCCCGATCAGCTGCTTGCCTTTGCCCCTTTGGTGTCGTTTCCGGTATCGCTCCGTAATGATTTTGAACGCCCGCAGCAGGTCTTTTACTCTCCCTTCCAACCATTTCGCAGGTACGGCTTTTACGGTAAGCGTGACGAAGTACGGTTCATCCCATTCCCGGAGTATCGGCAAATACTGGTTCATAATCTGGGCCTTTCGGATGCTGCTGCAAACGGTGCAAATCCTTTGCTTACAATAGTCTCCGTATAGCTTTCCTTCAGAACTGACTACCCGGCTTTGGCAGTGAAATGTATTCCAATACCCAGGAATCCGCTCATCCTCCCCTTTGATTCTTGCAACATCTATCAGACTGAGGGCCATTTTCTGAGTAATCATTTTCCGCTTAGCCCTTCCTTGCAATGCTTTGGTATTATTCAATTCTGTCCCGTTTCCTTTTACAATTATTTCGGACTTATTTTCAGAATCGTTCATTCGCCTTGTCCCGTTTAGCCCTAATGTATCGAGCAACGCAAAATAACAGAAGCGAAAAAGGCCGATGAAAATGATTTGGATGAGCTGAAACAATTGGAACAGAAAATAAGTTCAAAGAAATCGGATAAAAAGAAATAGTAAATTTATGGGGTCTGGAATACATTTATTAAAGTGATTGTGATGATTAACCTGATTCATGTTTGATTCTTGCCATTTTTTTAATGATTATGAAGAATGGGATGTTAATCAGGAGAACCACAACCGCAGGTTAACTTATAATCGTTGAATCACTTTAATCAAAAGAATCACAATTCAGACATCTTCCTTTTTCTGCCCTTTTTGTTGAATTTTGTCACATTGCAATTGAAATCGTACCGGTTTCCTGTTCCATCGTACACGTTTCAATTGACATTGCATCGATTTCCTGTTCTTTTCTAACGATGTCAATTGAAATCGTACACATTTCACTTTCCATGGCATCGATGTCAATTGAAATCGCACCGATGTCCTGTTCTTTTGCAACAATGTCAATTGAAATGTGTACGATTTCATTTTACATGACACCGATGTCAATTGAAATCGTACAGGTTTGAGCAGACTTTGCCACGAAGTCAGGTGTTTTGCAGCCTGAATCATTTTCCATCGCATACAAATCATCTTCCACAGTACACATCCCACGTTACGGCATTTTCAGCTCCTTGGCGGTTATGCGCAAACGATTATAAACAAGGGCATCTCTAATAACCCCTTCCAAACATGCCCTCTCCTTGGGAGAGGGTCAGGGAGAGGTCAAGAAAACGGGGTTATTAGAGATGCCCTTGAGGTTATTAATCCCTCGACCTTGTTTTGAAATCTGATTCCGCCCATACAAGTAGAACAGAGAAACACGGTAGGTTTGAGCAATCCTCCGTGCCTCCCCGTGTTCTCCGTGTTAAATCCAAAGCAAGACACGCCATGTACGTAATCCATCCCACACTAATGGCTGTAGTGAATCCCGATGCGTTCCTCGAGCCCTATCTGATAGTTACGGCTGCGTTGGTTGTACAATAACTTACCGCTGGGGTCGCGCACCTCTTCGGTTTGCAGATTGGGTTGAACATCGGCCCCGAACCAGAGTGCATAATAGAAGTGAAACAGAAATTTGTGGTTTCTTCCATGGATGTAAAAATTGCGCCCGATGCTGCCGGAATACCGGAGATTGAAGGAATAAAAATCGGCACGCGTCAGAAGCTGATCGGTGTTGGTTACGGTAAGCAGATAACTGGGAGCAATGCCGAACGTAATAAGAGATCGGGCGCCTGCTTCTATACGCATACAGACAGGCATACGCAGATAACGCATCTCCACTTCTGAATTTTTGTGCAAAGGTTCTGAAGCGCCGGTTTGTACATTATAACCGGTTACGTCAAACGTCCGGTTTACCAATGAAATCTCGGGGCCAATGCCGAAACCATGAGGCAGCATAAAACTAACCCCACCATCACCATTATTGAAACTTTTACTGTTCCCTGCCAGGTTATAACTGATCCTGACATAGACAAACAGCGCTCTCATCAAATGAGCGCTTGAATCGACAACCCGGGCAGCGCCCGGTTTTGATACCTTGATGGTGTTTGTTTGACAGAAGAGCCGTCCGGAAAAGGAAAGACACAAAAACAGGACAACAGAGAAGAGGTTTTTCATACACACTTTAAACCTATAACGACAAACATCCCGAAAGATACAGCTGTAATGAAAATGTCGAGCCCCATGCCCAATCGCGTTGGAGTATGAACAAAGCTGTTTATTCAACCACCTTGGGATCGAGCTGTTTTACGACAACTCCTTTTTTATGGATTATTTTAACCGTTACCTTTTGACCCTTTTTATATTTCAGTACTCCCAGGTTAATAATCCTTCTGGCCCCTCCGCTGCATTTTGCGGTAATGTCTTCATCATTGAGGTATATTTTTTTTATGTCATCCCTACCTTTTGATTCAGACTGAATAAACATATTCGCAAAATCCTTGTTGATCCTTCCGGTGATGATGGTAGAATCTACCCCGGCCTGTATGCGTGGGGTTTCTATGATCACCATATTTTCCTGTCCCGCGCCCAGGTCGAAGCCTTGATCGCCTTTGAGCTGATAAGTGCATTGTTTTGCATGGATGATTTTAAGGGTGATTTTTTGACCGGGTTTAAACATGCTCAGATCCTGGAACATCATCTGGTTGTCAAAATTGGTCGACATGCTGCTGATTTCTTTGTCGTTCAGGGTAATTGAACGGATGTCCTGATTGGTGGGGCAGCTGCCCTTGACCCAGATGCCAAGTTTTTTTGAATTGACGATGCCGGTAAAGACTGCTGTATCGAGTGGTTCATCGGCGCAGGGGGTGAAGGCGCCCCTGGTATCGACTACCCCGCATTTCCCATTGAGCACCACGGTTGTCTTGCCGTTGGTAAAGGCATAGAGGGGCCCGCAGTGGTAGCATCTTTTAACGGCGGCATCGGTTTGTTTGTCGTATTTTATTGCAACGGCTATGGACCCTGCTTTTGTGATATACCCAACCTTTCCTCCAAGCTCGACCAGGGCCAGGCCATCGAAAAAATTACCGGCATCGTCGTATTTAAAAGGAATGACTGTGGCCCCCGTCTTGTTGATAAAGCCCCATTTGCCATTGAGTTTTACAGGAGCAAGGCCTTCGTGAAAATAACTGGCTTCTTCATACTTAAAGGCAATTTTGGTTGCACCCGTGGCATCAATATACCCCCATTTCAGATCGAGGTTTACCCCGACCAGGTCTTCGTATTCGGCCGTAAAATGCATATTGGTGGTGGCCTCATAAATAGCAGGAATGACGAGCGATTCGATAAGCGGATAACCCATATTATCCTTCCTGGTGAGGCTGGGATAGCCAAACCCATATTTACGGTTGACCAACGTAGCGGTGAGGGTGCTCTGGGCAATGCTCTGCAGACTGCTCACGGTTAGTAAACAAAACAGGATAACTTTTGTTTTCATTTCGGGTTGATATAAACGGCTTTTAGTTGAAAAAATAAAGACACAACTCCATAGGCAGGCTTTGGGATGAATAGCATTTCCAAAAAAAACAGGAACCGTTCAACGGCAGGGCAAGCGCTGTAAAAGTGATGAACGCAAATGTAATCTTTTCTGGTATGTGGTGAGGGCCCTGGTCTTGATTGGGGCCTTGTTTATGATCTGATAAAAATGCAGGATCCTTAAACCCCACTCCTTCGTTCGGGTGTCCTGATTCGGGAACGGAACTGCGCTCGCGGCCTTCTTCCAAAAAAGGCTTGCCGTTTGAGTTGACAAACAGAAACCAGTAATCATTTTGGGACACGCCCGCTTCTTGGCTTGTTCTGGGTTATTCCTTATCTTGCCCCCCATACCAACCCGTAGCACTCCTAATGATCCGCCACATGAAATCTAAACTGTTTTTCATTGCTTGTATTTTCTATGTTGTATCTGCAACAGCCCAGACCACTTTTCAAAAAACATACGGCACCCCGCTCGACGAACAAACGCAACAATTTATTCAAACCACCGATCATGGCTATTGTTTCCTCGGATCACGTGCGGGTTTTTTGTTCCTGGCAAAGACCGATTCATCGGGAGTCCTGAGTTGGTCAAAGCAATATTCCATCCCTTGTCTGCCTGCCACCCAGGTGCAGCATACGGCTTCTTTTGTTCAGACGGCCGACAAAGGCTATGCCATCTGCAACGGCTACGATTCATCAAACACCGGGCAAAAGGGCTATCTGTTAAAAACAGATTCAGCAGGCAGCATTGCCTGGTTTAAAACCTACGATTCCACTTTTTGTTTTTACCATGTAATGCCTACGCTCGATCATGGGTATATACTCACCGGTAAAAAATCGGACAATGGAGGCATTGTGCTTCAAAAAACAGATTCGGCCGGGACGCTTTTATGGGCCACGGCGGCTGTCTCGGGTCATGATGAAAGTGGGTATGATGTGGTACAAGCTACGCTCGATTCGGGTTATTACGTGCTCGGGGGCAGCGTTCACCTCAATGGAGCCATTCTCTCGAAGTTTAGCAAGACCGGTGCAATGCTCTGGGCCAAATCGGTGTGGCCCGATTACAACGGAAGCAACATGCCCGATGCCTTTCACCTGATCATGGAGACACCGGCGAAACTGCTGCTTTCGGGCAACTTTGCCGGCTCCTTGTGTATGCTGGAGACAGATACCGCCGGTACGCTTAACTGGGCCAAGATTTTTTCATGGAAGGCTCCGAAATCGTCGTTTTACCGCTGTCAGGACAAGGGGTATCTGATCTCCTCCTCAGACACGTCGTCTGCTTATTCACAGGGTCTTTCTGCTATCGTGCTGGTAAAGACCGATTCGTTGTTCAACTTTCAGTGGAAAGAACGCATCGGCGGGATACTCAATAATTTTTCGAACACTGTACTGCAAGACAAAGACGGGGATGCTACCGTAGGTGGATCGACAAAAAATTTCAGTTCCGGGCAGAGTGATTTTTATCTGATCAAGACCGATGCCCTGGGCAACCATACCTGCAATGATTCATCCACCACCTACAGCTTTGTGCAATGCCTGGGCACGGTGCAGGCCTTTGGGGGAACCTCGGCCACGCTTCACAGCATAGCCTCTCCCCAGGTTGCAACCGCTGTTGCTACCCCGCTTACCACGAACAATGCCTGCGGCTGTGTAGCTCCAACGGCAGGTTTTACGGTTCATCCGAACTACTATTTTATGGATTCCTCGACCTGGGCCAGCAAAAGAAAGTGGACTTTTGGCGACGGCACTTCTGACAGTATACATGTAAACCCCTTCCACGGGTATCATCAAGCCGGAAAGTATCAGGTATGTCTTACCGTTTCGAATGCCTGCGGTTCGAATACATTTTGCGATTCGATTGTTGCCACGGCCTATCCGTACTCCATCTTTGAATATGCATTGCAAGAATTGTCGTTCGTGCTTTTTCCAAATCCAACAACAGGACAGCTTTCAGTACAGATTGCCACAGCGCAGACCCAAGGCCCGTATGTCTTGGAAATCGACAACCTCCTGGGTGAACTTGTTTCGAAAACAGAAACAACAAGCCAGCAACCTGTCATTGATCTTTCCTCGCAAGCAGCGGGTATTTATTTTCTAAAGGTCAGGACCAGCAATGGGTTGTCTGGAACAAAGAAAATAATCAAACAATAAATCTCAACACGTCTACCGGCTTTTCAGGCGCAGAAGCCTGTCAACCGGGCTCGTGTGGCGCAACGTAGAAATCAGAAAGGAGGGGCTTACTTCCTGTGAACGCATTCAGGATGACAAGGTGGCGCCTCTGGCCGGTCTGCCAATGCCAGACATGCTGCGCCGGTTCGAACGACCGGATTGGATTCCTTCTTTTCACGGCAAAAACAACGTCAGGCAAGGCGGTTGGCATCCGGCAAACACAATTCAGGGGTTGAGGCGTTTTTCTATCATTCCCTATCTTTACCTCATGAAAACGAGTCTTTGTATCCTGTGTTCCCTTGTTCTCCGGGCCGGTGTAGCATCCGCGCAAAACACGCCTGAACATCCCGAACAGTCGCAATATGCGGCCAGAGTCAAACCTGCGCTGGAGCAGCTGGAGCATTATCCAGCTCCACGCTATCTGCCCGGCAATAAGCTCGCCCGTTTGTTTAACTGGATGGATCCCTATTTTATGGGAGGAGCCGGACAACCCGGCATCAGCAACGATGCCGCAGTGCGTAATGGGGTTCTGGTTCAGCGCGAACTCATCCTCAACTGGAACTACGGGATTGTGATTGCAGGCGCAGGTGTTGCATTCAACAACTCAGGCGGAAGAGACACCTCGTGTCCGCTCACGATTCATCTGGCCAATGAATATCCAGAAGTGCCGTTACATATCATCACCAACTGGATGGCCTGCAGCCCCCGGGAGATTGGTTATCCGTCGGCCTCTTCGATGATACGAAGCGATGACCTCCCTGCCTCGCTCTATCTAAACTTTGATTTCTATGGCCGGGCGCAAAAAGAAATCACATTCAATTTTCCGGACTCACTCATACACATTGACGGAGAAACCCAAAAATATTACCTAAACCGCATCCTGCATTTCCTGCACAGACCGGTCGACCTCATCAATGAAAATGGTGAAGAAGCCCCAGGACCCTATCAGCTGGATGCGATACGTCAGGACAAGGCGCTTATACGGATGAAGGATTCTATGAAAATAGATTCGTGGGTTGATTTCATGGCCGTGCGTAAATTGAGCATTCGCAACTGTTATTCAGCTTCGTTCTTAAACGAAATCCCTGCCCTGAAACATACGGCTTTTAGCTTTTATACGGTCGAAGGCGGGCCGATAGATCGTTTCAGTTGGCCTATCCTTAAAAAATGCATGACGGCACGAAACGGCATTTACTATTCCACACCCGATTTCTATCCGCGCTGGCCCTCGAACTGGAAAGAATGGAAGGGGCCCTGGCATGGATGGAGCTGGATTGAATCAGGCCGTAAGGTGGAGATCAGGGATGGGGATTATCTTTTCAGTCCGTTTGTAGCAGCCGGATGGTCTGAAAATTCAAGCGAGGATATCAGACCCGGTCAGTGGCTGGGCTTATTGAAATGCCTGGCCGTAGTGGGGGCCGAGTTTTATTATGTGGGCTACTTCAATCTGGGCGCACCGTTTCATGACCCGGCAGGCTATGCCTGGCAGGCTGCAATGCCTGCCTACGCCCAGGCGGTAACCAGTCGTTTTGAGGACGTGCTCCGCAACGGAAATGTACTCAGGGATACCGCCGGCATGCCGATTATTTCATACCCGGTGTCGGACAGGCACATGCTCATCACCGCACGCAAACACACTAAAAAAGAGAAATATGTGATCGCAGCCACCTACCAGCCTTTCTCGAACGATTCGGGCGAAATTCCGGAAAAGAAAATGGTCACGGTACTCATCGGCAAGGAGGCGCTTACGTTCGAAGTACGCCGCCAGGGCAGTGTGTATGTCTATGAAAAGTTACAGGATGGTAAAACGCTTTTCTATCAGCTCGATAGCTGGCATGAAAATGCACATCCCGACCGGTGGTCGTCAAACTTTTGTTTCGAAGCCGAAACACCCGATACCGAAACCGACCTCATAAACCTCGAAACATCCTCGAAAGGCACAGCCGGGAATTTTTCTGATTTCACCACCTTCCTGCATCTCCGGGGAAAGAGTACCTATGATTATTCCTTCTGCCGGAAAGAAGACAGCGGGCATCCTTCTTTTGTCTGGCTGAGGTATAAAGGAAACGGGAGTGTGACCGTTTCTGTGTCTGATCAACAATCGGGTAAACCGGCCGGCAGCATCAAATTACCCGAAACACTGTCCTGGAAATGGTTCAAGGTATCACTCCCTGCGGAAGCCCAGAAAAAGGGTGTACATGTGTTAACGATCGGGGTCAAAGAAGGTTTTCTGGATCTGGATAAACTGACGGTAACCGATGAGGAAGGGTTCCATGTGCCGAAAGACTAAGTTTTACGCCCGAGAACCCAAATTTCTTTTACTTTTGCAGAATCAAACGGACGTCTAGCTCAGCTGGTTTAGAGCACTGCCTCGACAAGGCAGGGGTCGCCGGTTCGAACCCGGCGATGTCCACCACCTAAGAATCAATTGGAATCAAAGCCCCACAAACTTCAATGTTTATGGGGCTTTTGCTTTTTCGGGGTATCAATCTGACTCAATTTTTCTCTACCCTGTGGTGTCCTAATGTCATTTTCTCAAATAGGACACCAGAATACTCGAATACAATTACAATGACCTTCATTTCAATACATTTCAAACCTTCAGAAATCAAAGGGGGGACATTTTCTAATCCTATTTCTATCTTTTTGTTAATTTGCAGAAGCAATGAAGAAGGAAGAATTAATCCGTAAGCTTGGTGATATTGAATGGGAGGATTTTGAAGTCAAGGAAGCCTCGTTGGAAGTCCCAAAAAATTCCTGGGAGACGGTCAGCTCCTTTTCCAATACCGGAGGGGGCTGGCTTGTTTTTGGCGTTCAGAAAACCGGTAAGAATTTTACAATTACAGGAGTTAAGCATCCTGAAAAAACAGAGCAGGATTTTACCAACATTCTGCGGGGTGAAAAATTCAATGTAAAAATTACTCCCGATTGCAGAAAACATGAATTTGCTGAAGGAACTGTGCTCGCGTTTTACATCCCGCTTTCGGATAAAAAACCGGTCTATTTCAATACTCTGGCCAATACCTTTATTCGTACCGCAAGTGGTGACCAACGTGCTACCAAAGAAGAAATAGATGCTCTTTACCGCGACCAGGCCTTTGGCACGAAAACTTCAGGTATATTCCCAGGATCATCTGTCAAAGATATTAATGACCAATCCTTTAAACGTTACCGCGATTACCTGTCAAGATTTAATCCTGCCCATCCTTATAATCGTTTGGAGAAAGAGGAATTTTTGCAAAAGATAAGGGCCATATCCGGTGGAAACCTGACTTTTAGCGGGTTGTTTTTCTTTGGAAAAGAGGACTCGATACAGGGCGTTATTCCTGATTTTAGAATTGATTACCTTGAAATACCGGGCACAAGTTATTCGGATGCCTCTGCTCGTTACTCTTTCCGTATTGATGAACAGGAAAACCTGTGGGAGTATTATTTCGCCATTTTTGACCGGCTGAGACGTTACCTGGACTTGCCGTTTCAGCTGACTTCAGAAGGGCTCGCCAAAGAAGATTACCCGCAATTGAACGCCTTGCGTGAGGCATTGGTAAATTTACTCATGCACGCTGATTATTATAGCGCGGCCCGTCCACGGATACGTGTTTTTGACAACCGGATTGAGTTCTTTAATCCGGGAGCTTTGCCGAAATCGCTTGAGCAGATCATGAAAGAAGATATTTCCATGCCCCGCAACCCGATTATTGCCAAGCTGTTCAGGGTAGTTAAACTGGCTGAAAATGCAGGTTATGGTTTTGACAAAATGATTGATGGATGGAAGGAATATACCGGAACAAAGCCTGAATTTGAACAAGGGCAGGATTTTACGAAGGTTACCTTTCATTTTGTAGCCAAAGGCGTGCAGGCGGTTACTAAATCTGATGATTGGTTGACGGTTAAGAAGAACTTGAGTGATAGGTTGGGTGATAGGTTGGGTGATAGGTTGGGTGATAGGTTGGGTGAAAACGAATGCAAGATCCTCGAAATGATGTGGGTGAACCCGCTGGTTAGTATTCCCGAAATGGCAGAAAAGGTAGGGATCAGTACGACTGCCATTGAGAATAATATCAAAAAATTAAAAGAAAAGAATGTGTTAGAAAGGATTGGTTCAACAAAAGCCGGACACTGGAAAATAATGAGCTAAAATCTTTAGTATCGTTTTCTGGCAATCCTCACCTCCTCGTAGCTATCTTGTATGTAATCCCGGAAATATCTTCCTATGGAATCTGCATTTTTAAAATCCTTCCATGATTTCTTCGGAAAATCCAAATATTGCCAAACAGCTCCGGTGTTAAATTCTATCTCTAATGTCTTTGATTCTGGTTCATAACCTATGCTGCTAATCATACTTGAGCTGACCGGTTGCCTTTTCATAATTATTGTTGCTTGATTAAATCAATACAAGCAGGGGGCAAATTGTCCCCCAGTTTGAGTTTAACTCATGCTTCCTTGCATTTTACGCTGTTAAAATACATAAAAAAGCGAGGAGCCATTTAGTAAAGCAATTCCGGCAAAAAGTGTCCTATTCGGTGTCCTCCTCTTTTTAATATCATAGAACTACCTGGTAATTAATCAGATGTTGTGACAGGTTCAAGACCGGCGATGTCCACCACCCGAAAACCTGAATCATCCTCCCTGTACGGATGGTTCAGGTTTTTTTTCGGTCAAAGCCGTTGTTTCCCTCCGGAAAACCTATGCCGGAAGACGGGGATTTGAATCAAAAGGCGGAAGGTTTGGAGCACGCAGCGCTCAAACTTCTTCCCGGCATACGCCCCCCCCGCCCCCCAATCCCATCCGCTCTATTAATCACCGGTAACTCAACCTGGTACATTCAGACAAATTGAAAAGACAGGATTAAATGGCCCGAAACATAACAAATACATATTTCACAATACATTATACTTCGTATAATCAAATATCTAATTATCTTGGCATTTCGGGGCGAGGCAGGAAATGTAAATTCCATTAATAATGCTAATAATTCAGGAAAATTCGCGTGTTTTGCCTGATTGAAATTCGGAATACATTAATATTCGATACATTATTCGGATTTATCAAGCATCCTTCTAAATTCATCGGTCGATTCCAGAGTTCTGACGAAAGTATGATATAATTCGTAACATGAGCTTATCAATATGCGTATAACTTACCTAGGCCAACACTTTTCATTACATATAGCTATGATTCTTGAACGGCACCTGCTCAACGGAGGAATAGGACAATAAAATTTTATGACTATGGAAAAGAAAGCTACTCTCAAAAGGTTTTACTTACAAGTTCTCTTCCTTTTAGGAATGATTTCCAGCGGTTTAGCGCAGGTAACAGGCGATTTCCAGAGCTTAGGTGTTGGCGGAAACTGGTCAGCTCCAGGTTCTTGGCAGCGTTACCAGGCTGGAGCGTGGACAATCGGTACGGGTACGTATCCCGGTCAGGCCGGACAAGGCGGAAATGTTACGATTATCAATGGCTCCACCATTACGCTTGACGTCACTCCTGCCATAGCCATAGCCAGTTTAACCGTCGGAACCGGAGGTGTTGCTGCAACACTCCAGTATATCAGCACCGGCGCTGTGGTTTCATTAACTGTTACCGGCAATGTGTCGGTAGCTGCCAGTGCTTTTCTTGAAGTTCAAAATGCGGGAACACAGAGTGGTACATTAACGGTTGGGGGCAATTTATCAAACCTTGGAACAATCAATTTCCGCTTTAGTGCCGTCAGGTATATAAACATCGTGATCAATGGAACCACCATTTCAGGAAACACGGGGATTTACACCTTCAATTCGTTCACCGTAGGTGGCAGTGGTTTGACGAATAACGCAAACCAGGTCATGAACTTTTATGGCAACCTCACCTTCAATGCTCCTTTTACTGCCACCATCGGAACGATGAATTGTTTGGGCGTTATTACCCAGGTTATTGGCGGTACCACCAACCCCTCCTTCTATATTCTTACAGCAAACGCCGCAGGTACTACCATGCAGCTCAACGGAAGTACCGGTATGACTGGGATCACCGTTACAAATAATTGTGGATGGAACGCCAGTACCTTAGATTTTGGATCTACCGGAGCCGAAACCGTCACGATTTTGGGAACCGCTACCAATGGAACCATTTTAATGACCGGGGCAGGATTGGCACACCAACTGAATTATGCGGGCGCCGTTACTGCTCCTGCAGCCTTCACGACCACCGCTGCCTCCGGAAGTACGGTGAGTTATACCGGAGCCGCTGCACAAACTGTCTTTCTTACAAATAACTACCAGAATCTTACCATCTCCGGTACCGGTGGCGCTGCCCTTGCCGGCATCACCATCGTAAATAACAACCTGACCATCGCTACAGGCGCTACCTTGCAGGTTTCTACCTTCGCATTAACAGTGGATGGCACAAGTTCAATCACAGGTACCTTCGCAGACAACAATGCTGCCGGTGCCGACCTTTTTGTGGGGGCTGTAACAATCAATGCAGGTGGTATCTGGAACTTTACAGCAGCTGGGGTGCCAACGTTCGAAGGCGGCCTCGCCTATAACAGCGTAGCCGGGTTTACCTCCGGCGCCGGCATCTACACCTTCAGTACAAACAACCAGACTATCAGCGGCACGGCCTTTACCATTACCGGCGCTGTTGTTTTTGGTACGGCGGGCAAAACCACCATCAACAATGTCAGGACAAGCCCTACTGGTCTTACCATTGGAGGAACCATTACCGGCCCCGGTACCCTGCAAAACGGTATCGGTTCTATCCTTACCTTGAGCGATCCGGTTGCGGCTATTTTAGCAGCCAGCGCTGTGGTTGATTTTACAACAAATGCAAACTGTGTCAACTACTCGGCTGTAGCCAATCAATCTATCAACGGCCCTGGCGGAGGAGCCGCAGGCATTAACTTCGACAGTCTGACCATTTCAGGGGCAAGAGCGGGTACCACCTTAACCCTCTCGTCGGGAACAATTGGTATTGCCGGGGCCCTTACTCAAAACCAGACCTGGACTGCCGGTGGCACCATCAACACCAACGGTGGAACGGTAAGTTACAATGGAATCACGGCTCAAAACATTGCCACATTACAGGGCAATGCCGTAATTTCGTATAACAACCTCTCGGTTTCAGGCTCCAGCACAAAAACGCTTA
>JABDAO010000064.1 GCA_013289095.1 Bacteroidota bacterium
CAAAGAAACGGCCGGGGCAGTGATTTGAAGTGTAGTCGAAGTTGAGCCGACGATATAGTTAAACGTGGCCCCTCCATCCAAACTAAGAAACCACTGATAGGTGACACCCGGAGTATTCGATACCGCGGTAAACGAAGTATCCGAACCCGAACAAGCTACCGCGTTATTGGGTTGAGTAGCAACAACCGGAGTCGAACAAAGTGGGTTCACGGTTAAACCCCTGTTCGTTGCCATCCCGGCATTTACAAACAGGCCCAATAAAAGGCAACTTAAAAGTATGCCGATGTGATGAGTAAATTTTTTCATTTTAGAGAGGTTATTGATTAAATTATAGATTAAACACGGTACGCATATATATACAAATAAACAGATTTCAACACCAGGAACCTGGCTTGGAAGCAGAATCAGCACATTGGGTGAAAAGAACCACCAGAACACGGGCCTTTCCTCAAAGCGATTACACGAATTTGATTTGTTTTGTTGGATGAATTTGAATTCAGGTGCAAGATACCGGAATTTGAGACACAAAACCAACGCTTAAATAAAATAATAGTGATTTGTCTGTTAAATACTACGGTTCAGGTGAAATATTCAGCTGCTGGACGAACATACTTAAATAACCCGTTTAGCGCATGCGAAGAAACCCGGAATTCGCTAAGCAGGTATTTTTAGTGGCGGCGAACTGTTTTCTGTCATAAGGGCATCTCTAATAACCCCGCTTTCTTGACCTCTCCCTGCCCCTCTCCCAAGGAGAGGGCATGTTTGGATGGGGTTATTAGAGATGCCCATAAGCAATTGCCGTCTGAGGCTTTTGGAGAACTGTACATAAATATCCGAAAAGAGGAAATTTAAAAAATACCTGTCTGCATCAACCGGTTGGAGCTATCGCATTTTCAACATGAAAAGCGGTACCGGTCTCCAGGCAAACCCGAAATCATCTGACCATACTGTGAATTTCGGGTTTGGGGTTCGCCTACACTGAAAAGTGAAAGAATCCCGGCGCATGCCGGTAAAAACCGGGCGGATATTGAACAGAAGCATACGAACCTAAAAGGAGGATTTAAGGATCAACGCTTTGTCCTATGTTTACAAGAACTTCGCAGGGTTATGTCTTACGGTTTCCATGTTTATTTCAGCCGAACCGCCCGCTGCTTATTTATATACTTAATATTCCGGTTGGTATACTTTTTTATTCTGTATTCCTTATTCAACGTATGTTTGTTTCATATAAAGACATAATCCACAACAAAACAACACTTAAAACCCGAAAGCCATGAAAACGAAAAAGAATGTGACGAGCACATGCCTGGCAATTATTTGCGGCATTGTTTTGATGAATACAAACCTGCAAGCCGCGCCGTGCACTATCGCACCTGCATTATTAGTAGGAGGAAATATACTCACGATAACGAGTGTGACAGGGACGCCATTTTGCGTATCTGCCACAAAAAGCGCACAGACTGTAGTTACATACAAAGCAACACTCGACGGCGGTTCGGGCTTTGGCGCAGGCAATACACTTACAGTACAAATAGCCCTGGGTGGAAATTGGGCAAATGCCATCACAATTGCCAAGGTGGCGACGACGGCGCTTACCGGAACCATCACCGCCACCATTCCTGCCGGAACTCCCGCAGGCGCCACCTATATCATGCGTATAGTTGGCAGCAACCCTGCTACAGCCATCGGAGGTTATGTTCCCCAATTAACCGTAACGAACAACTGTGCGCAAACCACAAAAAGCGAGGTTTCAGAAACCTCAGCGGTTGCAGATCTCAAAACAACAGATGTATGGAGTGTGTACCCCAATCCTTCAAACAGCACCATCACCGTTGCCTACAAGGTAAACACCGATAACGCCAAATCAAACATTAACATTTACAATACATCCGGTGCGTTGGTAGCTTCGGTAAGCGATGAGAATCTAACAGCCGGGCAACACAGCCGCGTGCTTAATTTACAAGACTATCACCTGAGCGCCGGAACCTATCTGCTAATGCTGGTAAGCGATGGTAAGACGCAAACAACAAAACTAATTGTCCCCTAGTAAAGGCAAGCTAACCTATCCTTTCTGAACCCTCCAGTGAACCTGGCAGGGTTTTTTTATCCCGCATTATTCATTAGGAATCGGCCTTCCTGCTCAAAAGGCTGACAGCACATGCACCCAGCGGGATAACCGGGATGCACACACACAAGGCTTAACGCACGTTGCATTTGCCTGTTACACGGCTTTTCCAAAATCCCGGTTTATTCCAAAAGAATAAGAGAACAAGGGCATCTCCCCCTGGGCATAGCCTTGTCTATGCCAATAGAAGGATGAATTGGCCAGGCAGACTGACAGGAGAGTTCTTCATGCAAATCTGATGGGGCTGATTTTGGATATTCCGGGTTTAAAAAAACCGGGTGTAAGCGATTGTACCAGCAACAGACTTTATGAACGAACCTGGATAAATCATACGGGTGGGTGCGATAAATCATTGTTTCTCCATTCCCGAATAGCCTACCTTCGCGGGCTTGCTTGAAGCAGCCATCGCGTTTGATGTATGCACGCGTGTGCAGGATGGGTAGTTTTTCACCATACGCATTTCAGATGGATCTGTGCGTATTGATTCGCACGAGGGCTTCACGAGTATCCAGGCCCATACTCATTCATATTGATACACATGAACTCACTCAAATATATTTTCGAACCCGAATCGGTGGCGGTGGTCGGTGCTTCTCCAACCCCCGGAACTGTTGGCAATGCCATTTTATCCAATCTCTTGTCCTCCGGTTTTCAGGGAACGGTTTATCCTGTCAATCCACGACATACCCGGATTCTGAGCATAAAAACGTATGAGTCTGTAGGCGCTATTCCCGATGCTGTTGATCTGGCTGTGGTGTGCGTGCCCCGCGAAGCAGCCGAACCGATTGTGCAGCAATGCGCTGATAAGGGCATTAAAGGCATTGTCCTGATTACGGCCGGGTTTAAGGAAATCGGGGCAGCGGGCAAGGCCATGGAAGAAAGACTCATCACCATTTGCAAGACCCACGATATTGCTTTAATCGGCCCCAACGTGTTGGGCGTAATCAATACCCACGGCGGAGTGAGGCTGAATGCCAATTTTGCACTGCAGATGCCCAATGCCGGAAATGTGGCATTGATCTCTCAAAGCGGGGCCATCGGGGTTGCCGCATTGGATTATGCACACCAGCATAATCTGGGCATCTCCAAATTTATTTCCATCGGGAACAAGGCGTTGACAGACGAAAGCGATGTGATTGAATACCTGGTTGACGATGCAGAAACCGAACTGATAACCATTTACGCCGAAGATATAAGCAACCCTGCCCGTTTTTTGAAGGCAGCCCAAAGGGCCAGTGCAGCGGCCAAACCCATTGTCATTATCAAAACAGGGCGTTCAGCGCGTGGAGCAATCGCAACACAATCGCATACCGGGGCCCTGTCATCCTCCGATGTGGCCTACGATGCCCTGTTCACGAAATGCGGGGTGATACGGGTGGATACATTATCCCACTTGTTTGAAACGGCAAAAGGGTTTACAGGTCTGGCCCGTCCGAAAGGCGACCGGATTGTGGTTGTCAGCAACGGGGGCGGCATGGGTGTGATTGCAACCGATGCCATCGAAAAAAACGGTCTGAGAATGACCACTTTTGAGCAGCGTACGCTCGATGCGCTTGAAAAGGCCCTGCCCCCTACCGCCAATATCCATAACCCGGTTGACATCATCGGCGATGCCGATGAGCACCGCCTGGACAGGGCTTTGACCGCCATTGCAAAAGATAAAAATATGGATGCCCTCCTTGTTTCGATCTTGCCCACCGGCGAAACAGATATGGATGCCATAGCCAACTGTATTTGTGCATTCGCCAGGGCAAATCCATCCCTGCCTGTGTTCGCCAATCTGCTCTCGCTCGACCCCGAACCTTCCTTTGTCAGGATCCTGGAAAAAGCAAGGATCCCCAACTTCGATTTTCCGGAAACAGATGTGCGCATACTTGCCACCTTGATAAGATATGCCGAATGCCTTCGGAAGCCAAAACAGGCTTGCGAACGTATGGAAGTAGATAAAAAACGGGTGTCGGCATACCTTGATTCGGCAAACCGAACCGGAAGGACCCATCTCACAGAACCCGAATGCTATGCGTTGTTACAATGCTATGGGTTAAAGGCCGTGGATTACCGTGTTGAAAAAACACTGGACAAAATTGTAGAGGCCGCCAGGGAGCTTGGCTATCCGGTGGTGATAAAGATCATCTCTCCCGACATACTCCACAAAATTGATGCAGGCGGTGTAAAAATAAACCTGAAGAATGAAGCAGAGTTAAGGAAGTCTTTTGAGGATATCTCTGCAAGTGTAACCCGGCACAGGCCCGATGCCCAGATAGATGGCTTCCTGATCCAGCAGTTTTTTTCGCAAAAAGGCCTGGAAGTAATTGTTGGAACAAATACCATAAAGGATTTTGGGCCCCTCCTGATGTTCGGCCTGGGTGGAACATTTGTTGAACTGTTCAAAGATGTGGCCTTTCGGCTCGCCCCCTTAAACCGTCAGGATGCGGTGGATATGATCATGGAAACCAAGGGAAGCAAAATATTGACAGGATACAGGGGGCAGCCAGCCTGCGATATGAATGCCCTTGTGGATTGTTTATTAAAATTATCGCAACTGGTGAGCGATTTTCCGGAAATAACAGGGTTTGACCTGAACCCCATTACCGTACTCGCCGAAGGCAAAGGAATTGTGCTCATGGATGCCAAGGCTATATTATCAATCCCGCCCCTCCTGGTTGACAAACCGCTTCAGGCCCAGGTGAACTTACAGCGGGAGTAGCAAAGACCTGGCTTTTTAACCGGCTCTAGCTTCCACACACCCGTTTGTGCAGTTCTCCGTTCTCACAGAAATAGCAGCGCTGTCTTGAATTGAGGTTAGGTGTAAGACCCGCCGGGGAGGCGCCGTTGCCATCATACCTGGGCCCGATTGGCATTTGGGTTGATCCTGAAATTCGCAAAAGAGATGATGGCCCCGTGTAAAATCACATCACCTAAAAAAGACCCGAGGCAACAAACGGAGTGCATAAACCGGGATTTTTCATTTGCCGTGTAACAGGCTAATGCAACGTGCGTTAAGCCTTGTGTGTGGGGGCATCCGGGTTATCCCGCTGGGTGCATGTGCTGTCAGTCTTTTGAGCGGGAAGACCGATTCACACTGAATAATGCGGGATAAACCCGGTTTCATGCATTCGAAAACCGCTGCCTGCATTGCCACAAACGTAAGCAGGAGAATGTATCCAAGAAGGCTTCACTAAGATTTAGTAGTATCGGGTAAAATAAAAAACCAGACAGAACATCTGGACCATGTTCCCGACCATACTCTCCTCTTGTTGTTTTCAGCACATTGTTGTTTGTCTGTAGGTCTCCTCCATCTATACTGTGACGTAAATCATTTAAATTGGTGCACAGCTCACTGGTTAAATTCTTCTTTTGTATTAACATTGCAGCCTGAATTAAGTTTGCCAGAAGCAAGCGGGGGTTTAAAGGAGCTGTTTTCAATCTTTGTATATTTGCATCGTTGTAGAATTACGCTAAACGTGTTTAAGTAATACGCCACGAACTCAAACCCCTTACGTTTAAGCATCCCCAGCTTGCCCGACGTAAACAAATTCACAACAAGCTTTAGAATACCGATTTGTTGTTTCCTCTTGTCAATCATCCCCTGCTGTCTGACGTTCGTCTTGATCAGGGGAATGTATAACTGTATTTGAATAGCATTTTTTTTCAAGCAGCTTCTGCAAATACCAGAACCTGTATGCATCACCGGGGGTCGCACACCTGGCGATGAACCAGTTTCGCATGCCCTTGTTTAGCTACGTACTTGTTTTCAAACACGAACCCACACAAACCGCTGCACAGACATGAAAAAATCAATCCCAGCATTCTTCGCATTCACACTCGGGTGCAGCGCACTCTGCGCGAAACCGGTTGCCCCTGTTGAGGCCAGAAAAGTTGCCACAATGTTTTATGCCCAAAATTCGGCAAAACAACCTCAAACACTGACACTCGTGTACACAGGCGCCACGGCAACGGGCGATGCCTTGTACTACGTGTTCGATGTAAATACAAACGATGGATTCGTGATCGTCACAGCCGATGACGCAGCACACCCTATCCTCGGATATTCAACCGAAAAGCATTTTGTCGTTCCTACGGGATGTGCAAATCGCACCATTGGTTTTTGGATGAAAAAACGCGCCGATGAAATCAACACACTAAAAAAAGAGCATGTGGAGGCCACACCCGATATACGTCAGGAATGGACCGACAATTTCCCTTCCCGAAATCTTTCGCGAAATCAAATGGGGGGTATAAGCCCGGCAGGCATCACCAGTGTTGCCCCGTTGGTACAGACCACCTGGGACCAGAGCCCGTATTACAATGCCTTGTGCCCTGGCACTGGCAATGCCCAGTCTGTAACCGGTTGTGTGGCCACCACCATGGCCCAGCTGATGCGTTTTTGGGAATACCCTTCCAAAGGGTTTGATTCCACCTCGTATTGCGATTGCACGGCCGGAGGTTATACCAATCAGTGGGGCACCTTGTCTGCCAATTTCAGCGCTACCACATTCAATTGGAACGCCGGTTCCATGCCGTTACATGTTTCATCCCCCAATCTGGCCGTGGCAAAACTCATGTACGAATGCGGCGTAAGCATCAATATGGATTATGCAGCCAACAGTAGTGCGGCAGAGGCGCTGGCCATCGATGCCGGCGGAGGGCCCAGCGCCGAGATAGCCCTTGTTCAGTATTTCGGATACGATGCAAGCACCATTCAAGGCTATCAAAAAACAGCCGGCAAGTTTACCGATTCTGCCTGGGTTGCCCTCATCAAAACAGATCTCAACGCAGGCCGTCCGGTGATGTACGAAGGGGATGATTCCTTGCAGGGAGGCCATTGCTGGGTGTGCGATGGATACGATGTAAACAACAAACTCCACATGAACTGGGGCTGGGGAGGTTCTGACGACGGGTATTTTACCCCCGACAACCTTACTACTTCCGGTGGATTTAACCCTGTGCTTGATCAGGAGGTGCTTGTTGGCATTCAACCCCCTCGGCTGGTGAATGCCGGGATCGAAACAGTTGCCTGGCCATGCGGTACGGTGTGCAGCCCGAACTTCAACCCGGTGGTTACTTTAGAAAACTATGGAACAGATACACTTACCACTTGCCAGATAGATTACCAGGTTGACAGTGGGGCCATGCGTACATATAGCTGGACAGGCTCACTACCACTCAACCAGACGGCCGATGTCACACTCCCGGGCATAGCCGTTAACCCTGGCCCACATACCTTTATCACTACCACAAATCTGCCCAACAATACCACCGATGGCGATTCAACCAACAACACCGCAAGTTCCATGTTTCTAAGTGGCGAGAGGGGCCTGGCATTGCCCATGATCGAAGGCTTTGAAGGAAGTGTTGACCTTCCGCTGGGTTGGGCTTCCAACAATCCTTCCGGAACAGGGGCCGGGGGAGTAGTCGTCACAACCGTTGCACGGACAGGCTCGAACTGTATAGGATTTGATAATTGCGATGGGCCGCCTTCCATAATCGGGCAAACGAGTTGGATCTATACCCCAACGTACGATTTTTCGACGGCATCGGCTACGGCCAACATGCATTTTGATGTGGCCTACGCGGTATATGATCAAAACAACCAACTGTCGACCGACACCCTGGTCGTTTTGTCGTCCTTCGATTGCGGAAACACCTGGGCCCCGCTCTATAAAAAAGGAGGAATGGCCCTTTCAACGGCAGGAACAATTACCGGTTCAAACAATTGCTGGACGCCAGACGGGCCGTCGAACTGGAGGGGGGAGGTTATTCAACTCCGGAACCTGGCCGGCAACCCGAGTGTGATGTTTGCGTTCGAAAATATTTCGGATTTTGGCGAATGGATTTATATTGACAATGTCAATATCACCACCTCCTCGCTTGGTCTTGCTGACAACAACAACTCCGATGCCGTCGGCCTGTATCCAAATCCGGCAACGGGCTCATTCCAGGTTGAAGGAGCTGCTCATACAGGCCCTATCAAATACCAAATTTTCAACACCGCCGGTCAGCTGCTCGAGTCGGGGGTGATGGTACCGGCTGAAAGCAGTTTCAAGGAGACAATAGACATTGGTGATTTGCCTCCAGGATTGTATTTTGTGAAGATGATGGACGATACGCATACCTGGACAAAAAAAGTAAGCATCCGGTAATTCAGCACACCTAAACTACAGGCCAGCATTGCGCTCCTGGTTTAGTACCGAAAAGCCTGTTGACAAAGCACGACATGCTGGCGAAATGGAAAAAACGCACGCAAGCATCATGTACAACAAAAGAGGTGGAGCGATGTGAACGAAGCTTGACAGAACAAGTAAAAAAACGCAGCACAAACTGCACAATCCATTTATCAAACACGTCAAGGCTATCTCACACACCGCAATCGCTTCGGTTCAAACTGCCGAATTGTTTGCTTTATACAGCAGGGCGTGCCCTTTTTAGACCCTGTTTGATGTGTTTTGTATCATTTCAATTTCCATCTCACCTATTTCATGTTACATCGTACCTGTTTCACTTTCCATCGCATCCATTTCATTTTCTTTCGTACCGATGTCAATTGCATTCGTGTCTGTTTCACTTTCCATCTATGCCATGTCAATTGACATGGCATAGATTTTACCTGACGTATGCACGAAGTCAGGTGTTTTGTTGCCTGAATCATGTTCCATCGTCTGCAAATTATGTTCCCTTGTATCGGTTCTTCCTTCCACAGCTATCCATTGTGTTCACCCGACCATCGGATGCTGAGAGGCACAACGGCGAATAAATCATTTTCTATTCGTCTTCACCTAAAATCACTTCTTGTACCCATTCCAGGATTAGCCCGTATCACTACAGCATCGGAACAGGAGGGAGTGTGTTGCTTGCTCTTTTCTGTCCGCTCTATCCCAGTTTTTAGTCACTTTAAGGCCCCCACAGCTATCTGGCTTACCTGACAAAGTGGTTTGCCTGTCTGGCTTCTTCAGCTGGAGAATGGGTTACACCAAGGGGGCCTGTCTGTATCCCCATGTTCATGCAGTATACTTAATGAACAGAATTTGCGGGATAAAAAACAACTTCTATATTTGTAGCCACATAACTACGCAATGAACTTACGACGCGATGTATTTCAAGCCCTGGCCGACCCCACACGAAGGGCCATATTGTTGTTGGTTTCTACCCAATTCATGACGGCAGGGGCCATAGCGGCCAACTTCGGCACATCGAGGCCCACCGTTTCAAAACACCTGCAAATACTTACCGAATGCCAATTGCTCGAGCAGGAGCAAAACGGAAGGGAAATTTATTATCGCATCAACGCAAAGAAAATGATTGAGGTTGACGAGTTTATAGAACCCTTCCGGAAACTGTGGGAGAAGAGGTTTGATACATTGGAAACGGTGATGAAGAAATACAAAACAAAAAAACAATAGACGGTGGATCTGAAAACAAAAATAAACGCCGAAGAAGGCACACAGGAGCTGGTGATTACCCGTGTCTTTGATTTGCCCGTGGAGCTGCTTTTTAAAGCCTATACCGAACCTGAGCTGGTTGAACAATGGATGGGCACCAACGTCCTGAAACTCGAAAACAAAAAACACGGCAGCTTTCAATTCGAAACAAGCGATGCAAAAGGAAATACCTACCGGTTCAATGGGGCAATACACGAGTTTGACCCTGACCAAAAGATAACACGTACGTTTGAAATGGAGAATATGCCCTTTGGTATCCAGCTCGAGTTCCTGACATTCGAAAAACTAACGGATGATACCAGCCGGCTGCACATTCACACGCTCTATGAATCTGTTGCCCAGCGCAACCAGATGCTGAAAGGAGGCATGGCCCCAGGCATCAACAGGGCGCATAACCGGTTGCAAGACATCGTTATCAAATTAAAATAACACCGCATGGCAAAATCCAGAATGAACCCCAGGGTTGATTTTTATTTCAACAAAGCCAAACAGTGGCAGGAAGAAATCGAGAAATTGAGAACGCTTGTACTCGGCTGTGGGCTGACCGAAGAATTGAAATGGGGATGTCCCTGTTATCTGTTAGACGAAGCCAATATCGTATTGATACATGTGTTTAAAGACTACTGTGCGCTTTTGTTTTTCAAAGGTGTTTTGATGAACGATTCCCAGGGCATCCTGATCCAGCAAACAAAAAATGTACAGACTGCCCGTCAGATCAGGTTTACCGGTTTACGCGAAATCATCGGGCTGGCGCCTGTGGTGAAGGCTTATATCCACGAAGCCATCGAAGTGGAAAAGGCCGGTTTGAAAGTGGAACTTAAAAAAACTTCGGAATACAGCATCCCTGCCGAATTTCAAACCAAATTAGATGCAGTGCCTGCCCTGAAAAAAGCATTCAACGCATTGACTCCCGGCCGGCAAAGAGGATACATGCTCTATTTTTCGGCGCCAAAACAATCAAAGACCAGAGAATCGAGGGTAGAAAAATCATTGAAACAAATCCTCAACGGGAAAGGGTTGAATGATTAAGGGCCTTGCCCACAACCGCTTCGAAACAATTCAGCTCCTGTTATGGGCATGAGGAGCTGCACACTGATTTTAAATTCAATTACAGATCACTAAAAAAACAAAACATGGAAAAAAGAAATCTAGTCATCTATTGGGTTGCCACCGGTTTATTTTGTGTGGGTATGATGTCAAGCGGAATCTCGCAGGTAGTTGGGGTAAAAGCCCTGGCCGATATCATGCTTCATCTGGGTTATCCGCTGTATATGATGACCATACTCGGCATCTGGAAAATACTGGGGGTCATTGTTGTCTTGATCCCTCGGTTTAAACTGGCGAAAGAATGGGCCTATGCAGGGTTCTTTTTTACCATGACAGGGGCATTGATCTCGCATCTGATCTGCGGCGATACCGGAAAAGCAATTCTTGGCCCCCTGATGCAAACCGTGTTTATTGTTTGCTCCTGGTATTTCCGGCCGGCAAGCCGCAGAATTGCAGTTGGATAGATACTGGTTGACTACTGTTTGGGTGTGAATACTTCAGAGATCTCTTTTCAGATCCACTTAAGAATACGGGGCACACAAGTTTACCTGCTTATTTTTGCTATGTTTGCTCCATAGCCGATACAGAAGCCTGGCGCAAACCTGTGCGCAATAAGAGCGCAGGTATCATACCACGAACGACCCCAACTATGTTTGAACAGCAAATTCTCGACACCCCGGTAACAGTGTTAAGCACTACCTACAGCGCCAGGGATCATCTGGCCGGAAACGGCAGACGCTTTCTGAATTCGCTTATCGATACCGTCTTTTTTTATATCCTGGCTGGATTGACAGGAGCAGTGCTTGGGTTGACCGGGAATGCGAGTTTAGTTAAGAGCCCCATCATTATCAATCTTATTGCCCTTACGCTCTTTCTCGCTTACTTTATTGTTATGGAAACAAGTACGGGAGCAACCATCGGAAAATTGCTGACCAAGACACGGGTGGTGACCGAAGAAGGCATGCAACCCTCGTTCAAACAAATCCTGGGGCGATCGTTTGCCCGGCTTATTCCGTTTGATGCATTCTCCTATCTGGGCGGAAACCCGGGCTGGCATGATTCGCTCAGCGGAACTTTTGTGGTGATGAAGGAGGAGTGAGCGCTGGTCAGAAGAAGGAGGAGTGAGCCCTGGACAGAAGTAGGAGACCAATACCAGGCAGATGTATCAAAACGAGGTCTTGATACATCTGCGTTCATCAGCCTGAGGAGGGGGCAACTGATGATAACACCTGCTCTTGATTTGAGCGGTCTCTTCTATTTAGGGTTCACTCAAACACCTTCAAACACCACTCAATCAACACTTAATGTCTCATTTTCATCAATGAGATGCAATACTAAATACCGTTTCCAATCAAAACCCTTGCACCAAGCAGAACGTGGACGAACTTTGTGTTCAAAGGAATTTTTGCTTTCACACATGCCCGCTCAAAGACCTGCCAGGTCTTTGCCGCTTTTTGCTTGCCCAACCCCGCCTGCCGACGCGCAGGAAGCTTGAGGGGCGGGGCAGGAAAGTAACGCAAAAAAGGCCCCACGCGGACCAACTTCAAGATGGCTTTTCAGCACAGGCCATCGCTTCTCGCCAGCCATCTTGAAGTTCGCTCTCCGCGTGGACTTCCCAGCGCACAGGGCGATTCGTCCCCCAATAGGTTGTCGATTTTTTGAGTGAACCCTATTTATTTCAAATGCATCGCATCATTGAATGATCAGTTTGCCTCTGCCCACACAGTGCTGATCCTTGTTTTGCAGCACATAAAAATACATCCCCGCTGCCAGCGATTCACGCTGCACACCGAACTCGTTTTCGTTTGGCAGGACTGTATGTTTAACCTCTTTCCCGAAAGTGTCGTATAAAATAAAATCAAACGCGCGGTTGTCTGGATTGTTCAGGCGTATGGTTGCCGAACCGGTCATGGGATTGGGATAAACACTTGCACCGCTGAGCGGAGCGTTGAATCCCAAAATGCCGAGTACATCCGACAATTTAGAGAGGAAAAAATTGGCTGTTCCTTGTGATGCTGCACTGGTCAGGACTGTTGAGCCAAAGCGGATGCTGTCGGATTCAAAATAACCGGTAACATAGATATTCCCTGTTTTATCGGTGCATGCATTGTACAGGATATCATCCTGAGGGCCTCCTGTGCTTACTGCCCAACGCGGAGTTCCATCAGCCTGGTACTTTGCCAGATAGATGTCAAAATTACCGGCGCTGTCGTTGACCAGCGTCGTGTTGCCGATGACCACCGAAGTGGAGTTAAAATGTCCGGCAAGAACAGGTTCTTCATCAATGCCAAGAAACAATTTGTCGGCGGCAACACCCAGGTCGCCGCCAAAGGATCTGGCCCAAATAAGCGCACCGCTTGTGTCCCACTGGCTGATAAAGACGTTGTTGTCACCTCCGTTCAGGGTGTCGTACAAGGTGGCAGTACCGATGGTAAGCGTATCATTGTACACACCGGCCAGATAAACATGGCCCGAAGCATCGGCCGCCGGGGCCAGGGTATAATTGGCCCCGTTGCCGCCGGCTGCAAGTTTTAACCAGGCAGCATTTCCCAAAACATCACATTTTAACAAATAGACCTGTCCTGTACCGAACGCATGCACAAACGGATTGGCCAGTACGGTGTTTCCGATAAAAAGCGAGTCGGAGTTGAAAAAACCCGACAAATACAGCGCTCCGGAACGATCATAGTCGATGCCATTGCAGACTACATTACACCTGCCCTTGCCACAACCCGCACGGAGCCAGGCGGGATTTCCGTTTTTATCGAAGCTGCCGTAGAAAAACGAAACCGGTTGTGGGCTGTGCAGATGAACCGAGCCCAGTGTTATCGAATCGTTGAAGGTTCCGGTTATCAAGATATTGCCCCCAGGGCCCTGACGTAATGCGGTACCATAACTGGGAAAAGGAGAAACAGCGGCCCTGGCCCAAAGTACGTGTCCGGATGTATCATACTTCGCCAGGAACAGGTTATCCCCTGAAGCAGCAGGAGTAGCATTTTGAAGCGCCACAGCCCCCAATGTAAGAACAGGAGAGGAAAAACTCCCGGTGACATAGACATTACCAGCCGAGTCGGTTGCAATAGCTGTGATACTCGCCTGCTCCAGAGGCCCGGCGCCCTTCGCCCAGCTTACCTGGCCGGCAGGGGTGAATTTGGTGAGAAAGAAATTATTGTCCGGATTACCGGCATTGGCATTGGCAAGGGTAAACGAATCGAAACGGATGTTTGATCCGGAATAAAAACCCGCGGTGTAGATATTCCCCCACGGGTCGGCAGCTATACCTGCCGGAACACTCGATGCATTTGCACTGTTTATGGCCGACCGTGCCCACCGCCAGTTTTGCGCTTTACCGGCCACAGTGCCGAGAAGAAAAAACAAAAGAAGGGAGTGCAGGATTTTTTTCACACGCACAAAAATAAAAGGAAAAAGCACATGGCCTGCCAAAAACACGCCCTCCACCTTTATTATCCCATCTGCAGAACATAACACCTAAAACCAAGACCCATTTCGTAAAAGCGCCAACCCTGCTTTTAAACAAATCAACCTATAACACCCATTCCTCCCATGGTCCTGGATAGGGTATGCCAAATTCCCAGGGAGCCTCTGTATAGAGGGCAGCGGGCCTGAGCCTGGAAGCGCTCTGGTAAATACGGCCCGCTTTCAGACTCTGTTGCATTTTTTCTATATTTGACTATCCAACTCAAAGACAGCATTTTTTTCTTCCACTTTTATTTCACTTGCTCATGATGAAGAGACTCATCGCTTGTGCCTTGTTCATCTCTGTGTTCGTGCAGGCTATCCATAGCCAGACAATTCTGGGCGTGGATGTATCGTCCTATGAGGGCACGATTAACTGGACCAACGTAAAAGCAGCCGGCTATACCTTTGCATTTGCCAAAGCCAGCGAAGGTGTCGGGCTTACAGACTCCTACTTTGCCGGCAATGAGGTAAACGGCGCCGCTGCCGGCGTTGTGATGGGGGCCTACCATTTTGCCCATCCCGAAAACAATCCTGCCGCAGACGAAGCAAATTATTTTTTAAGTGTTGCCGGCCCCTATATCAAGGCTTGCAACCTGCCCCCTGCACTCGATCTCGAAGATCCCCCGACAGGGCCCAGCCTTGCCGCATCCTTTACCCCTGCCCAGCTTACAAGCTGGGTACAAACCTGGATGAGCACCGTGCAAAATGCTACCGGCATCGCCCCGGTCATCTACATCGGGCCCAGCAATGCTGCCTATCTAAACAGTTCGGTAAACAGTTATGGCCTTTGGATCGATGACTACAACAGCTCTGCCACCAGCGCTCCCCCAAGCACCGGTGTATGGACCGACTGGGATTTCAAACAATATTCCTGGACCGGAACGGTTCCCGGCATTGCAGGCGCCAGCAATTGCGACATGGATGTTTTTCACGGCACCCTCAACCAGTTCAATAGCCTTATCGGATGCAACGCGGTGTTGGCAAGCTTTACCTCGAATGTAAATTCTGTCTGCCCCGGAGGCACCGTCAACTTTACAGACCACAGCACCACCACCGGAAACCTGACCGGGTGGAAATGGACCTTTACCGGAGGCGCCCCGGACACCTCCACCCAGCAAAATCCGACCATCGCCTACCATACGCCCGGGACCTACCGTGTTCAGGAAACCGTTACTTCGAGCGTTGGCAAGGATTCTCTGATCTACCAAAACGATATTTATGTGGAATCATCCGCAACCCTGCCTTATACCGAAGGATTCCAGTCTGCTGTTTTTCCTCCTCCCGGATGGTTCCTGAACCTCCCCAACAGAAATGACAGCGTCTGGCATTTGTGCACTACCACCGGGCGTAACAGCTCCCAATGCATGTATTTCCCGGCCAACTGCGGGCAGACAGGCGATATCACCGGAGAGCGACAACAGATTTATTCGCCCGGGTTTAATTTCAGCAGCGCTGCCCGGCCTGTCCTTTGGTTTGATGTGGCCTATGAGCCCAGCCAGGCACCTACCTACAGCGACACACTGGCCATTTATTATTCGACCGATTGCGGCACAAACTGGACAAGCATCTATTCAAAAGGAGGAATGACATTATGTACCACCGGGGGCAGTACCGGCGCAGGCACTGATACCACCGGAAGCCACGGAAAAGGGTGTTTCATCCCGCCCAATACAGGAGCCTGGAGGACAGACACGGTAAACCTCTCTGTACTCACAGGCAAACCCAATGTCATGTTCTCGTTCGAAAGCCGCTCGGGCTGGGGAAATATTATTTACCTCGACAATATCAACCTCAACGGAAATTTGACCACGGGCATCACTCAACAAACAGAAAATAATCTGGTCAAAATTTATCCCAACCCGAACACCGGCTCTTTTGTGTTTTTGTTTTCGGATCCTGTATCCGAAAAAGGACGTTTGGTTATATACACCCTGCTTGGTCAGAAGGTATATGATGCATCCATCAAACAAGAGACAACAGCGATAACCCTGGGTACAGAAGCAGGGGTTTATTTTTACCGGCTGACCGATGAAAGCGGAAACCGGCTTATTTCGGAAGGCAAATTAGTGATCCAGCAGTAGCAGCAAGAATAATCCGCTAGCCCAGGTTTGCCCAACGATAGCAATAACCCATGGCGCTGACCAGCACCATGCCCAAAAACCTGTTTGACGAATGGTAGTCTATACTACAGACACTCCTGTGGTTGAAGCAAGCCTGAAAAACACAGTTGTCTCTTGTGAAATGAAGATTCCCGGAGATAATACCCCTACCCCACCAGCCTCAATTTCTTACAATCGCCCCCTGATTTGCATAAACCGGGATTTTGCATTAGTCGTGTAACAAGCTAATGCAACGTGCGTTAAGCCTTGTGTGTGTGTCCCGATAGACATCGGGAGACGGGTTATCCCGCTGGGTGCATGTGCTGTCAGCCTTTTTGAGCGGGAAGGCCGATTCCGGGTCAATGTCAAAAGCTGGGGGGCAGAGATCGAATGACTGCTGCATGTTGGTCCAGCCAGAGACACGTTTCCCTAAGGTTCCCGACACATTCCCTCAGGTTCCTTACACGTTCACTAAGGTTCCCGACATGTTCCCTTTGGTTCCCGACACGTTCACTAAGGTTCCCGACATGTTCCCTGAGGTTCCCGACACGTTCCCTTAGGTTCCCGACATGTTCCCCAAGGTTCCCGACACGTTCACTAAGGTTCCCGACATGTTCCCTTAGGTTCCCGACATGTTCCCCAAGGTTCCCGACACGTTCACTAAGGTTCCCGACATGTTCCCTTTGGTTCCCGACATGTTCCCCAAGGTTCCCGACACGTTCACTAAGGTTCCCGACATGTTCCCTGAGGTTCCCGACACGTTCCCCAAGGTTCCCGACACGTTCCCCAAGGTTCCCGACATGTTCCCTGAGGTTCCCGACACGTTCCCCGAGGTTCCCGACACGTTCCCCAAGGTTCCCGACATGTTCCCCAAGATTCCCGACATGTTCCCTTAGGTTCCCGACATGCTCCCCAAGGTTCCCGACATGTTCCCCAAGCTTCCCGACACGTTTACTAAGCTTCCCGACATGTTCCCCAAGCTTCCCGACATGTTTGCTAAGC
>JABDAO010000065.1 GCA_013289095.1 Bacteroidota bacterium
AAAATCTTGCGTCTATGACGCAACTTTCCTGGATAGTGACTGAGGCTCAAACGCTGGAGTCAGAGTATTTTGTACTTTTAGGTCTATGGAGTACTTCCATTCCAACGCCAGCAAATCAAGCACACGTATTTCAGACAATCACCTCCCATGAATCTTTCACCCTCCCAGGCACGTCAGGTCATTTTACACAGTCAGGGCCTGGGCGGGAACGTGGCTCCGAACCTGGAGGGTAGATTGGAACAGGTTGTCGAAAACCTGGGCTATGTACAGATCGATACCATCTCGGTCATAACCCGGGCGCATCACCATACGTTATGGGCGAGAGTGCCTGGTTATCAGGAAGAAAACCTGAACCGGCTGATGCAGCATAAAAAGGTGTTTGAATACTGGAGCCATGCAGCGTCCTACCTGCCAATGTGCGATTACCGTTTTTCGCTTTTTCGGAAGAAAATGTATGCCAGCGGCATCGTTCACTGGTTCAGGGAAGACAACCCAAAGATGAAAAAATATGTCCTTCAGCGCATCCGGGCCGAGGGTCCACTGCAATCGAGGGATTTCGAGTTTGTTCGTAAAACCCCGGGCAACTGGTATGAATGGAAACCGGCGAAACGGGCCCTGGAGCAATTGTTCATGGAAGGTGCGCTGATGGTTGCCGAACGTAAAGGATTTCAGAAAGTGTACGATCTGGCCGAACGGGTATATCCCGAAGGCACAGGCATGTCGGTTCCAACCGAAACACAATTCTGCGAACACCTGATAGGCCGGGCTATAGACGCAAACGGATTGGTAAATTTGCCAGAAATCAGCTATCTGCGCGGCCATGCGCGGAAAGGCGTGCAGCACGGCATCAAACAGTTAGTGAAAGACGGACTGATTTCGGAACTGACAGTCGCAACAAAAGGCATTTATTACGGAAAGAAGGAGCAAATCGAAAAGATACTTGCGGGACCCCGTATAAAGAAACAGGTGCATCTCCTTTCTCCATTCGACAATGCCGTGATCCAGCGTAAACGCCTGGCAGCGTTCTTTGATTTTGATTATCTGATTGAATGTTATGTGCCTGAAGCTAAACGCAAATTCGGGTATTTCTGTCTGCCGGTATTATACGGCGACCGCTTTGTAGCCCGTTTGGATCCGAAAGCCGACCGGGCCTCGAAAACATTTTATATACACTCTTTCTTTCCGGAAAAAGGATGGAAACCCGATGCTGCATTTGCCCGTGAATTTGCCGGAAAACTAAAGGCTTTGGCAGCCTTTTCGGGTTGTGATGCCATCGTAGCCTGTAAAGAGGTGCCTGCTGTGGTGAGAAAGCTCTTTTGATACCCGTTTACCCTTGATTTCAATCTCATTCTGATACGAATCAAGTATTGATAGAACGCAGATTTTTATGATTATTAAGATTTTCAATGATTATCCTGTTTTATCCCGCATTTTTCAGTTGAAGCTGGCTAACGCTCTGAAAGGGCCGCCAGCTCTCAGGAGCAGCGGGATAACCCATCCCGGTGAATATCGGGACTGCACAAAATCCAAACGCGCTGAACAGTAGCGCACTACGTTTCTACTGTTCATGCTGGGTTTATCATACAGATCATAACAAGCTGCGCTTGTCCTGCTTTTGCGGGGTTCTATCACGTAAGCCCGTTCCTGTAACTATTTTCAATTATTCTAAAATATCCTGCGTCTTCAATCGTCTTATCAACCAGATGAAAGCCGCATTAAGCATAGAAACACTCATGGCAGCCGAACAAAAGGAGCAAATCGGGCTGACCGTTCAGCAGGAACGCCGGCGGTTGCTGAGCTTTATCCGCAAACGCATACCCGACGAAGCCGATGCCGAAGATATTCTGCAGGATGTCTTCTATCAGTTTACCGAAAGTTTCATGCTCCAGCCTATCGAACAAGTCAGCGCCTGGCTTTTCAAAGCTGCCCGGAACCGGATTACAGACCTTTTCAGAAAGAAAAAGTCTATCCCCTTCAGCCGCACCTTCAAACCCGGTTCTGACGACGACGATGATTCCATGAGCATTCAGGATCTCCTGCCCGACCCTGCAGACGGACCGGAAGCCATTTATGCCCGAAAAATCATTGTAGCCGAACTTACCGAAGCCCTTGATGAGCTGCCACCCGAACAACGCCAGGCCTTTGTCATGAATGAGCTGGAAGACAAAAGTTTTAAAGAAATGGCCGAAATCACCGGCGAAGGGGTGAATACGCTGATCTCCAGGAAACGTTATGCCGTGCTTCATCTGCGCGAACGCTTACAGGATTTGTACACCGAACTAATCAACCGATAATAAAAATTACGACTATGAAAGGAAAAATGATTGGCAAATGTATCCTCCTCGGAATACTTGCCGTAGCCGCCTTCTTTGCCCTGGGTTACCTCACCATGTACTTGTGGAACTGGCTCATGCCAGGCATCTTTGGACTGAAAACAATAACCTACTGCCAGGGTTTTGGTCTGCTCATCCTGGGTAAACTGCTCTTCGGAGGATTCCATGGAGGCAAGGGCCGGGGCTGCGCAAGCTGCTGCGGTGGAGGAAGAGGACGCTGGAAAACACGCTGGAGCGAGAAATGGTCGGCCATGACCCCCGAAGAACGAGAAAAATTCAAGAAAGGATTTGGGGGGAAGTGCGGGTTTCCGGAAGAGGATGTGGAGGCGGGGAAATAAGAAATGACCTGATCAGATAGAAACAAGGGCACTGAGCGACACTAACTTTAATCACACCTTATTAGTGAAACTCAGTGCTTTCCATAACAGGGCCTCTTCAGCCCAAAAACAAACAAGATTCATTTAAGAACAAGGCTACTGACATGTCGCTCTTTTTTTACCTCATAGAAGAATACACCACCGCCATCCCACAATGCTCCTCCCCACTCCGCTCGAATTTCATGCCCAGCTTTCGAAACACGTTTATGGAAGCTGTATTTCCTGAATCGGCTTTGCCAACAATTGTTTTTAACCCGAGTTGGGTATGACCATATTCGAGAACCGCTATTGCTGATTCGGTGGCATAGCCATTACCCCAATGCTTTTGAAAAAACCGGTAACCCAAGTCATACTCCTTGCTTTCGGTCAGGTATTTGATCCCGCACCAGCCAATAATTTCATGTGTATCTTTTAAAGCCACCGCCCAGCGGCCCATGCTGTAGAGCTTATATTGGGGAAGGATGATATCCGAGAGCACAGCCCGGGCAGCTTCCAGGTTTTCGCAACGCCGATCGCCCACATAACGGATCACTTCCGGATCCTCGTTCAAATCGAAGATCAGCTGGGCATCGGCCAGGGTAAATTCAAAGAGCCGCAGACGGGAGGTTTCGAGGATTGATTTCATATCGCTGACTTACGATCGTGATGGACCCTGCTACAGCGGGGTGCTATCAAACTAAGATTACATATTCCTCCGGTACTGCCCCCCGACCTCAAACAAAGCTCCTGATATCTGCCCGAGTGAGCAATACTTGGCCGCTTCCATCAGGTTTTCGAAGATGTTCTGGTTGTGTATAGCCGCAGCCTGCAATTCCTTCAGCACACCCAACGCTTTTTCGGTATTGCCTTTCTGCAATTCACTCACCATAGATATCTGATATTCCTTTTCTTCGGTCGTGGCCCGGATCACTTCCTGAGGGATAACCGTTGGCGATCCTTTGGAAGAAAGGAAGGTATTGACCCCAATGATGGGGTATTCGCCGTTGTGTTTCAGGGTTTCATAGTACAGGCTTTCTTCCTGGATCTTTCCGCGCTGATACATGGTTTCCATCGCGCCCAGCACACCTCCGCGTTCGCTGATGCGTTCGAATTCGAGGAGTACGGCTTCTTCCACCAGATCGGTCAGTTCTTCGATGATGAAGGAACCCTGCAAGGGGTTTTCGTTTTTGGCGAGGCCCAGCTCGCGGTTGATGATGAGCTGTATGGCCATGGCCCTGCGCACCGATTCTTCGGTAGGGGTGGTGATTGCTTCGTCGTATGCGTTTGTATGCAGGGAATTGCAATTGTCATAAATGGCGTACAAGGCTTGCAGCGTGGTGCGAATGTCATTGAAATCAATTTCCTGTGCATGCAGAGACCGGCCTGATGTCTGGATATGGTATTTGAGCATTTGCGACCGCTCGTTGGCGCCATACTTCAACTTCATGGCCTTGGCCCAGATACGTCGGGAAACACGGCCGATGACTGCATACTCCGGATCAATTCCGTTGGAGAAAAAGAAACTCAGGTTCGGCGCAAACTGATCGATGTGCATACCCCGGCTTACATAATATTCAACAAACGTAAACCCGTTGGCCAGCGTAAACGCAAGCTGGCTGATAGGATTGGCCCCGGCTTCTGCAATGTGATATCCGCTGATCGAGACCGAATAGAAATTCCGGACCAGGTGATCGTTAAAGTATTGCTGCACATCGCCCATCAGACGGAGTGCGAATTCGGTTGAAAAAATACAGGTGTTCTGTGCCTGATCTTCTTTTAAGATATCGGCCTGCACGGTACCACGTACGGCGCAAAGCGTATCGGCTTTAATTTTTGCATACACATCGGCTGGCAATACCTGATCGGCGGTTACACCCAGGAGCATAAGCCCAAGCCCATTGTTCCCTTCGGGCAGCGCCCCTTGATAAGCGGGGCGTTTCACCCCTCTTTTTTTGAATATAGCCGCTATCTTCTTTTCAACTTCTGCCTCCAGTCCATTTTTCTGAATATACAATTCGCATTGCTGATCAATAGCCGCATTCATAAAAAAAGCGGTGATGATGGCAGCTGGGCCATTGATGGTCATGCTCACCGATGTTTTCGGATCGGCGAGGTTGAAGCCAGAATATAATTTCTTGGCATCATCCAGACAGCATACCGACACCCCCGAATTGCCGATCTTTCCATAGATATCCGGACGGTGTTCGGGGTCGCGCCCGTATAGTGTAACGCTGTCAAATGCAGTGCTCAGCCTGTGGGCAGGCATATTGAGGGATACGTAATGGAAACGGCGGTTGGTGCGTTCGGGGCCTCCTTCGCCGGCAAACATACGTGTAGGGTCTTCGCCTTCGCGTTTGAATGGGAAGACGCCGGCTGTATATGGAAACTCTCCAGGAACATTTTCCTGCAGGTTCCAATGCAAGATATCGCCCCAGGCTTCGTAACGCGGGGTTACCAGCTTTGGAATCTGGAGGTGTGAAAGCGATTCGTAATGGGTTTTTATTTTCAGCTCCTTGTCTCTTACCTTGAAAACAAAGAATTCGTTTTTATAGCTCTGTACCTTTTCCTTCCAGGTGTCCAGGATTTTTTTGTTACGTCCGTCTAAGTTCAGCTCCAGGTTTGCATAGAGTTCTTCGAGGCTTTTGATGAGACGATCTTTGTCATCCACCTCCGAATTTTTCAAGGCATTGATGGAGTTGCGCAGGGAGTATAGTTGTTGGGCCACATCCTTTTGGGCAACCGACCACTGATCGTATTTGCGGTTGTTTTCTGCAATCTCGGCCAGATAGCGGGTACGGTGCGGGGGGATGATGTATATCTTCTCGCTCATCTCCTCCCCTGCTTTTCCTTCGGAATACAGTTTCGCCCCGGTCTTTTCGGCCAGCCGGTTCATGGTGGCTTTGTAGAGGCGGTTCATGCCCGGATCATTGAACTGCGATGCAATTGTTCCAAAAACAGGCAGCTCGTCATCCGCAGTTTCCCAGAGCTGGTGGTTGCGTTTGTATTGTTTCTTGACATCGCGTATGGCATCGAGTGCTCCGCGTTTATCGAATTTATTCAGTGCGATGACATCGGCAAAATCGAGCATATCTATTTTTTCCAACTGCGAAGCAGCGCCGTATTCGGGTGTCATGACATACAAGGCCAGGTTGCTGTGCTCCACAATCTCGGTATCGCTCTGCCCGATGCCGGATGTTTCGAGGATGATGAGGTCGAAATTTGCGGCTTTTACGATATTTACTGCTTCCTGCACATATTTAGAAAGGGCCAGGTTGCTCTGGCGTGTAGCCATGGAACGCATATACACCCGTTCGCTGCGGATGGCATTCATCCGGATACGGTCGCCGAGCAAGGCCCCACCTGTTTTACGTTTGGAGGGATCGACAGAAATGATGGCGATGGTTTTATCCTTAAAATCGATCAGGAAACGTCTCACGAGCTCATCCACCAGCGATGATTTACCCGAACCTCCGGTGCCCGTTATCCCAAGCACGGGCGATTTAGAGAGGGCTGCCATCTTGCGCACTTCGTCGAGCACGGCTTTCGATTCTTCCGGGAAATTCTCTGCGGCCGATATCAGGCGGGCAATGGCTTTATCATTCTTGGTTGTAAAATGCTTGAGCTCTCCGTTCAGGTTGCTGCCCGTGGCAAAATCGCATTTGCTGAGCATGTCATTAATCATTCCCTGCAGGCCCATGGATCGTCCGTCGTCGGGAGCATAGATCCGCGCAATGCCGTATTTGTGCAGTTCATCAATTTCTGCAGGAAGGATTGTGCCACCTCCTCCCCCAAAGATGCGGATATGACCGCATCCTTTTTCTTTGAGGAGATCATACATATACTTCAGATACTCCATATGTCCGCCTTGATAGGAGGTGATGGCAATGGCATTGGCATCTTCCTGCACAGCACAATCCACGATTTCCTGTACACTGCGGTCGTGCCCCAGATGTATCACCTCGGCCCCGCTGCTCTGGATGATCCTGCGCATGATATTGATAGCGGCATCATGCCCGTCGAACAAGGAAGCTGCAGTTACAATCCGGATCTTGTGTTTGGAGACATACACTTCCGGTTTGGCGGTAATCGTACTCATATCGGGCTGGTTTGGAGTTTCTGGTGTTTTGACATAGAGGCATAAGTTACAAATTTAGACGGAACGGGTGACTTTAACAAAAGAGCATCCTTCCGGTGTGCATACCCCCTCTCAGATCAGGGAATACCACCAATTTATTCCCCCACTGAAGCTAAAGACTACCTTTTGACGCAGGAAAGAGATTCAAGAATGAAACCGGCTCACCATAAACTATATTACTTAGCTGTTTTTCAACACAATAGACGCCTATGCCGCATATGACAATAAAAACATTGCCACAAATGCTTGACAATGATTTTATTGTCATATATTTGAGACAATAAAAACACTGTCAAATGAAATGGGTATCACCGAAGACAATTACCGGATCACCTGCCGAGGGTAAGTTCTACCTGAGACGACAACACATAAACGATCATTTTTGGGAACAAGTTGCGAAAGGAGAACATATCCTAATAACGGCTCCGAGAAGAGTTGGGAAATCCTCAATTATGAGAGATCTTGAAGCAAACTGCCCCCTGGACACATAGCAATTTATGAAGATATCGAATCAGACCGGAGTCAAAAGGATTTTTTCAAGCGATTACTAAAAATTATTGAAGAGCGGGTTGGAGGCCGGTTGAAACGTCAGGCGCGTTTTATCAAATGGGTCCGGACGAGAAGAATTGAGAAAATATCAACAAAAGGAATAAGCTTATCCGTGGTAGAACTTGATCATAAAGAATTGCTGCTGGAGTTTATACAAAAGCTAGAAAATGAGGAGGAGAATGTCGTACTCTTCCTGGATGAATTTCCGGATGTTATTCAGGCAATTATTAAAAATGATGGGCCGGAGAAAGCCATTGATACCTTAACTACACTGAGAAGCATACGGTTGAATGACAAACTAAAGAAGTTTACTCTCGTTTTTGCAGGATCTATTGGCTTAGAGCATGTCATCTCTACGCTGGATAGGACTAAGCACGTCAATGATCTCAAAACCATCCATGTAGATCCGTTAACAAGCCCAGAAGCGACCGAGCTCATTGCCCAATTAACGGAAGGTGCGACAATGAAAATAGCGGAGGATGAAAAAATATACCTGATTAATAAAACTGGGCACCTCTTACCCTATTACATTCAATTAATGATAGAAAAATGTGATGTGATTCTTCGCCCTGAACAAAGACCTGGATTAACAGTTGAGGACATTGATCTCGCATACAAATTAATAATCAAGGAAGGTAGGAGTTTTGAGGATTGGGAGCATCGGCTGAGCAAATATCTAAGCTCCGAGGACGCTGGATATTGCAAGGAAATACTCATGAGATGTGCCCACAGTGAAGTGTATCCCATTGTGGAAGCGTATGATTTGTCAAAACGCATCATACCAAATACGCATTACAAACAACTCATTGATGATGTACTTCTCAAGGATGGATATCTTGTTGAAGAAGGAAAAGGATACCGGTTCCTTTCACCATTCCTGAAGGAATGGTGGGCAAACAGACACCCCAAATTTGAAATCGAAGACTAAGCTCATGAACGAACCATTTTTTCACCAGGCCGCCAATCTCAGCGATGCAGAAATCAAGAGCCAGTTCATCGTGCGTACGAATGAATTCGACCGTGTCATTTCTGAACTTCAAAGAGATGACATGAAAGGTTCCATACAGCATACCATCTTTATAGGACAGCGGGGCAGTGGCAAATCAACACTGCTCAGACGCATTCAGGCCGAAATCAATACAGCTGGTTTGCTCCAGAAACGGCTTGTAGCCATCAATCTGAGCGAGGAACAGGCCGGTATTTACCGCCTTCATGACTTGTGGGAGAGTGTTTGCCAGGCATTGCGGCTGCAGGGATTTGAAGTGCAGGAAATAAAATGGGAGGAATTTGAGGATGACCTGATCGCCTACGCAAAAGCGCTTTATCATGCGATGCAAAAGGCGCTACACTTGAAAAAAAAGAAATTGGTATTGTTGATTGACAATATTGACCGGATACTTGAGACTATAAAAACTACAGAAAACCATTTGTTCCGTGAACTGCTGATGAACCATAAAGATGTGCGGATTATTGGCGGAAGCACCCGGCTGAGCGAACACCACTGGAAATATGACCAGCCATTCTATGAATTCTTTCGAATCATACGTCTCGAAGCCCTTTCTATGGATGAACTCAAGGCCCTGATCAAAGCATGGAGTGTAACAACGAAGCTCCCCGCCCCCGCTATCTTTACTAAACAAAATTTAGGAAAACTTAATGCAGTGCGTATTTTAAGCGATGGGATGCCACGTACAATGCTTTACCTGCTTGAATTGCTTGTTAACAGATCTGAACAACGTGGTTATGATTACCTGCGTTCTATCCTCGACAAAGTGACCCCCATTTACCAGGAACGTCTTGGCAATCTTTCACCCTTACAACAAAAGGTGGTTTTAGAAATTTCATTTTTCTGGGATGCAGTAAAGATAAAGGAACTTGCACCTGCGGCCAAAATAGAAGGCAAAACCCTCTCAGCTGTACTCAACGAGCTTGTCAAGATGCAAATCGTCGAAAAGGTCAAAGGCAGCGGCAAGAACCTCCTGTATTCACTCAAGGAGCGCTTTTTTAATCTTTGGCTATTGATGACTCAGGGAGGACCAAAACAAAAAAATCAAGTAAAATGGCTCACCGTGTTTCTTGAAACCTGGTACGAACCACAGGAACTAGAGGCCCTCTGCCTGGACTACCTTTCCGACCTGAGAGACGGGCGCATCACACCAGACCAGTCATCACTTCTTACCAATGCGTTTGCCGGCTTATCCGCTCTTACCCTGAATGAGAGGGATGAGATGATACAACTCACCCAACAGCAGTCTGGCACGCTCAAAGAAATTTCATTTCCTTTGCCATCCAAATCCGAAATCATTTTCAAAAATGTTTCAAAACTAATAACGAAAGGAGACTATTCAAAAGCGGAAGAAGAACTCGAATCGATTAAACAAAATGACAACGCGAAAGAGTTCTACAGAGGACAAATAGCGTATACTAAAGGCGATCTGGTTAAAGCACAAAAACATTATGAGCTCGCTGCGAGGGCAGGGAGCGCCAGCGCAATGAACAATTTAGGTATTCTCTTTATAGAAACGCGCCACAATGAGGATGCCGAGAAGTATTTCCTCATGGCTATTGAGAAAGGCCACGCAGGAGCAATGCATAAATTAGGAGTTCTCTATGCTACGGAAGAAAAAAATGAGCAAGCTGAGAACTATTTTCTATTGGCTATTGAACACGGTTATACCGAAGCATTCAATAGTTTGGGAATGTTTTATCAAAAACTAGCCAACACAACTAAAGCAGAAGAATGTTACAAAAAGGCGATCGATAATGGTCATGACAGGGCACTTTCAAATTTGGCAATTTTGTATTTTACCGCCGGTCGACAGGACGAAGCGGAGCGCTATTTTTTAGAAGCGGTAGAAAAAGAGCAGGAAAACGCCCTCTACAACCTGGGTACATATTACCTGGAAATGGGCCGGAGCGAAGATGCTGAAAAAACGTATCTGCTTGCAATGGAGAAAGGTCAAGTTCGGGCCATGTATAATCTGGCAATCTTGTGTGAAAAGAGTGGGCGAAGGGATCAAGCCGAAAAATATTATCTCATGGCCTGTCAAAACAAACATACAGGCGCAATGCGGAATTATTCAAATCGCTTATATTTGGAAAACAAGGAACCGGAATTCGCCTATAACTTAATAAATTCCAGCAATGTGCTTTCTAAACCTGATTCTAAGTCCGCCTTACTCGAACTGATCATTGCTGTCTGGGCCGGGAAACCAGAGAAACTGGAAACTTCCGGGCACCTGGTTCAATCGCTGGTAAATGAGAGCAACATTGGTCTGCTCGAATTATTCATCCGCGATCTTCTGATTCATCACCAAAAAAACCAGGTAATGCTATGGTTTAAGCATAAAGCAATTGGCCTTGCCCTAAAAACTCAGCTTAAACCTCTTTATTTTGCCACACTCCGGCTAATAAATACGGCTGAGAGCAGGGAAGAATTACTCATTCAGGCCCCGGAATTACAGGAAACCGTAGATTCAATAGTCAAGACCGTTCTAAAAAGACAAACGTTCTACTATGGAAAGTGAAGAATCAGAGGGATAGCCATAAAGGCAAATATGGACAAGAAACAATGCTTATTGAACAAGCATTTTTATAGATTATCCCGCTTCATGCATTAGAGACACGCATTCGCGCTGAAAAGGCCATCAGCACTGCCGACCCGCGGGATAACCGGGATGCCTGCGCACAGGCCTGACGCACTTGCATTAGCCTGTTGCACGGCTAATGCAAAATCCCGGATTATCCTTATCTTGCAGTCTGATTTTTAGAACGAACCATGACCGGCGCACTTGTCAAACGTCTTCTTCTCCTGTTTCTCCTTTGGATGCCGCTCGTTTTTGTTTCCCAAAACATACCCGACTACGATTTTGAGACCTGGAACGACCAGGTCTATCATTTTCCGACCGGAATGCAAACCTCTGGAAGCATCACCCAGCTTGAGCCGGGTTTTACCGGAAATTTTGCAATCAAGATACAGGCCAGCCCGGGTGGTGAACTGGTGGGAGAGTTTGGGTATGGCAACCTCAACGGAAATCAGTTTACCGGAGGCATCCCCTTTGCTGCCAGTCCAGATAGCATTACCGGCGAATTCGCCTATAAAATTGCACCAACCGATACCGCCTGGATGTTCGTGATCCTGAAAAGCAACGGGGCCATTGTAGGTTCTGACTCTGTGTTTTTTACCGGAACAAGCAACATCATCTACACCTTGTTTAAATCGCAAATACATTACCGCAGTGTGGCGCCTCCCGACAGCCTGATCCTGATACTCACCTCCACCCGACCATCTGTTGTGAATGCCTCGAGTTATCTGTTAGCCGATGATTTGAGTTTTCTGGGAACCACACTAACCATTCCGAATGGAAATATGGAAACCTGGTATGCCCGTTCCTTCTATGCCCCTCCGGGGTGGACCACCCAAAACATACTCGGTTTGACAACCCAGACCTATCCGGTGACGGATACCAGCGATGCATTCGGGGGGAAATACGCCTGCCGGCTCACCAACATCAATCAGGGCAGTTATTTTCAAAGAGGCTATGCCTATGTTGGAACAGAAACGGCCAACACCCTCAAACCGGGCATACCGGCAACAGGCATTGATTCTGTATTCACAGGCTATTACAAATATCTTCCAAACCAGGGCGATACAGCCACCTTTCTGGCACTGATGTACAGACACGATACCCTGGTCGGTTCGGGGGTGACGTACGTGACCGACACGGCAAAGCTTTGGACGCCTTTTGTGGTACAAATAAGTTACACCCCTGGTTTCAAATATTCGCCCGATAGTGTAGCGGTCTTGGTTGCCGCCTATAAGTGGACTTCCCCTTCCAGCATACCCCGGGGGAATTCTATCCTGGAAGTCGACGAACTTAGTTTCAATGAGTTCTTGACCGGGTTGCAACCTGCATCGATGGTCTCCCAATCGTTCAGCGCTGCACCGAACCCTTTTACGGATCAAACCCAGCTGACATTCACACTAAATGCTCCGCAGACAGTGACCTTCGCTCTTTATGACATTACCGGCAGGTGTGTACAGAATGGCGTTTCTTCGTTTTATACCGAAGGCACACACACCACCCCGATTAATCGGCAGGGGCTTTCGGATGGGGTTTATTTTATCCGTCTGCAGACAGGGGGGGAGAGCAAGACGCTAAAGGTTGTTGTTGGATTGTAATTTCAATCACTTTTTCTTCCCTGCTTAGAAATTAAGAATTCATAAATCCTTTTCTCAAAAACGCCCTCCCGGTAAGCATAAGTGAAGTCATCCTCGGCGCAAATTTCTTTGCGAGCTGTTTCATCCGGTTTCTATGAACGCGACTGAAATAAAAAACCCTGATCCATAAAGGAACAGGGTTCTTGATACTTTATCCGACATTGAAGCGTCATTGCTCCTGAATACACAGGAACGGGCTTCGTTATCGAAAATCACTCCGCTTCTACCGCTTCTTCTCTTCCAACAATATGAAACTCCTTGCGGAATGCATCCACCAGGTCAAGTTTTTCCCAACCAAAAGTCTCATATTTCTTTCCATTCACTTCAATCACGCCTGGAGTACGGCCCATGTGACCATAAGCAGCGGTGGCGCTGTAGATAGGATTTTTCAAACCGAAACGTTTCACAATAGCGCTCGGGCGCATGTCAACCATTTTGGCAACATGGGCTGCAATTTCTCCGTCAGAAAGCTTCTTCCCTTCGGCATTTTTTGCTTTACACGTTCCGTTCGTAGAAAGATACAAACCAACAGGTTGTGCAACTCCAATGGCATAAGCTACCTGCACCAGGCACTCATCGGCAACACCGGCAGCAACCAGATTTTTGGCGATATGACGGGTTGCGTAAGCCGCTGAACGGTCGACTTTCGAAGAGTCTTTACCGGAGAAGGCTCCACCTCCGTGCGCACCGCGTCCGCCGTAGGTATCAACAATAATTTTTCGTCCGGTCAAACCGGTATCGCCATGCGGACCGCCGATTACAAATTTACCCGTTGGGTTAACATGGTATTTGATGTCTTCTCCAAAGAGTTTACGTACACGTAAAGGGAGTAATTTCTTGACACGGGGCACAAGGATATTGATCACATCTTCCCGGATACGGTCCTGCATGGCTTGTTCTGAATCAAACTCGTCGTGCTGGGTAGAGAGAACAATGGTTTCCACCTTTTCGGGTTTTCCTTTATCGCTGTATTGAATGGTTACCTGCGATTTGGCATCGGGACGCAGGTATTTCATTTTCTTTCCTTCGCGACGGATAACTGCCAGTTCGCGCAGGAGGAGGTGTGACAATTCGAGCGGCAGCGGCATAAAGTTGTCAGTCTCGCGGCATGCAAAACCAAACATCATACCCTGATCGCCTGCACCCTGATCCTCGTCCTTGGTGCGTTCCACGCCCTGGTTGATATCCGAGCTTTGTTCGTGGAGGGCATTCAGGATCCCACAGGAAACCGAATCGAACTGATATTCGCTTTTGTTGTACCCGATACGGTTGATGACTTCACGGGCGATCTTCTGGACATCCACTTTTGCTTTTGCCAGGTCGTTGCATTTTATTTCGCCTCCAATAACCACAAGACCCGTGGTTACGAATGTTTCGCAAGCCACTTTGGCATTGGAATCATAGGTTAAAAATGCGTCGATGATGGCATCCGAAATCTGATCGGCAACCTTATCGGGATGTCCTTCGGACACCGACTCTGAGGTAAAAAGATATGACATGTAGTTTGATTTTTAAATGGGAGGCTAAAATAGGAAATTCTGATTCAATTCCCCAAATAATCCTTGTTTATTGACTAAAATGGTTGAAAATTCCGGGTTTTAGACGACTTTATGACATAAAGAGAGCCTAAATCGACCGGCAGCGCTTTTTTTATCAGAAAGCAAGGGGGTAATTATTTTGTTAGCTGCTTAAAAACATCTTCCAGTTTCTGTTCTTCTTTCTGCATGACCAGGACTGCCAATCCATTCTGAACGGCAAACTGAAAAATATCAGGACGTATGTCTTTTTCAAGGGTCGTATGCAATTTCCACGCACGGGAAGAACCATTTTCATGAGCCGATTGAATTCCGGCAATGCCAAGAAGTGACAACTGGGTTGTTTCCTTGTCGAATTCAACACTAACAATCTGTTGTGTACTGCTGCCCCGTTGCATATTTGCGGTGATGTCGTCGGCTACGATCAATCCCTTGTTCACAATAATGACCCGGCTACAGACAGCTTCCACTTCCTGCATGATATGCGTGCTGAGCATCACGGTTTTTTCGCGGCCTACTTCAATGATGAGGTTTCGTATTTCAGCCAGTTGGTTCGGATCCAAACCGGTAGTAGGTTCATCGAGAATCAACACTTTGGGGTCGTGAATAAGCGCCTGAGCCAGACCTACCCGCTGCCGGTACCCTTTTGAAAGGGCCCCAATTTTTTTCTTTTGTTCAACTTGCAGCCCCGTACGTTCTATCATTGATGCAATACGAGCCTGGATCTTGTCGAGATGGTGCAACCCACAGATAAATTCCAGGTATTCTTTTACATACATGTCGTGATAAAGGGGGTTGTGCTCGGGCAGGTATCCCACATTACGCCGTACATCCAGGCTCTGTTCTTCCACATCAAACCCAAAAACAGAAGCTTTTCCGGATGTCTGGGGAATAAAGCCGGTCAGGATCTTCATCATGGTCGATTTTCCTGCACCATTGGGGCCTAGAAAACCAACTACTTCGCCCGTTTTGATGGAAAAGGAAACGGTGTCGAGGGCTTTTTGTTTGCCATATAGTTTTGTTACTTCCTGAACGATAATAGACATGTTGCGTGCTTGAGATTAAGAAAAGACAGGTGTAAAGGTACAAAAGACGTGGCGAAACCGGACGGGAAATTTGCCCTCCTCTTCGATTAGTTTCTATTTTGTATCCCGGCGTACATGTATTTTCAGACTACCTTTGCCCACCTGCATGAATGCCACTGTAATGAAATCTACCGGAAGCTGGTACTCGGTTCTCACCGAGGAAGGGCAGCGTGTGGAATGCCGCATCAAAGGCAAATTCCGTATGAATGGGATTCGGAGCACAAACCCCATTGCCGTGGGCGACAAGGTAGAGATAGAACTTGATAATGGGGAAGCTACGGCCAGTATTACCACGATCCTGCCGAGACATAATTACATCATCCGCAGATCCATCAATCTGTCAAAACAAACGCATATCATCGCCGCCAATATTGACCGGGCCTATCTGGTGGTTACGCTCGCAAGTCCGCGTACCTCGCTGGGGTTCATGGATCGCTTCCTGCTAACGGCCGAAGCCTATCACATACCGGTTGACATCATTTTCAACAAAGCCGATTTGTATTCAGACGAGGGCACGAACCTCGTTGCAGAACTCATCTGCTTGTATGAAAAGCTAGGCTATCCCTGCACGCTGCTCTCTGCACTGAATCCAGGACCGGAACTTGAAACGCTGCGGGAAAGGATGAAAGGGAAGGTCAATCTTTTCTCAGGGCATTCGGGGGTTGGCAAATCAACACTCATCAATATGCTCGATCCCGCTCTTGGTCTGCGTATAGGCGAACTTTCCGAAGCCCATGACAAAGGGATGCATACCACCACCTTTGCAGAGATGTTCGAACTGTGTATGGGAGGTTTTGTGGTGGATACCCCTGGCATCAAAGAATTAGGATTGGTAGCAATCGAGCGTGCCGAGCTTTCGCACTGTTTCCCCGAAATGCGTCTGCTGCTGAACCAATGCCGTTTTAACAATTGCCTGCACCTCCAGGAACCAAGCTGCGCGGTACGCCTGGCAGTCGAACAAGGAGAGATTGCCGAATCGCGTTACAACTCCTATATCGGGATCATGAGCGGGGATGAACTAGAGAAAGAATACGAGTAACATTCTCCTTGCCTGCAATCGCAATCGCTTGAGATCTGGCAGGCAAGGAGAACGAGAAGAAGCGGAGAACTATCAACAAAAGGCTGGAAGACGGCAAAAAATGAGGTTAGTAATTCAACGTGTAACCAGGGCCCGTGTTACCATAAATGATGCTGTTAAGAGCGCCATCGGTAACGGATTGCTGTTATTTGTGGGTATTGAGGATGCCGATACACAGGAAGACATAGCATGGCTTTCGAGAAAGACGGTGAACCTTCGGATTTTTAAGGATGAGCATGGGGTGATGAATCGCTCGCTGCTCGAAACCGGTGGAGACATACTCCTCGTTTCGCAGTTTACCTTGCATGCGGCAACGGCAAAAGGAAACCGTCCATCATACCTGGGGGCAGCTAAACCAGCCATTGCAGTACCGCTTTATGAATCATTTATCAAACAGCTGAAGCTCGACTGCGGAAAAGAAATCTACGCCGGCGAGTTCGGGGCCGATATGCAGGTGGAGCTTCTAAACGATGGCCCGGTTACCATTCTCATTGATTCAAAAAAGAAGGAATAAGGACAGCGTACCGAGTTCACCTAATCAGCTAAAAACCCGATTTGACCATGACCATTAAAAATGCCCAGGAAACTGTTGATCACTGGATCAAAAAATACGGAGTGCGTTATTTCTCTGAACTCACCAACATGGCCATTCTAACGGAAGAAGTCGGAGAAGTGGCCCGCATCATTTCGCGCAAATACGGAGAACAAAGTTTCAAGAACGATGAGGCTTCACGGGAGTTGGCAGCAGAACTGGCCGATGTGCTTTTTGTGCTTATCTGCCTGGCCAATCAAACCGGAACAGATTTAACAAAGGCTTTTGAAAAAAGCATGAAGAAAAAAACAAAACGCGACACGACAAGGCATTTGGAAAACGAGAAACTGAACAC
>JABDAO010000066.1 GCA_013289095.1 Bacteroidota bacterium
GCGGCCAATCTGGGTTTCAACCCGAATAACAACGGCTCGGTAATTATGATCAGCATCCCACCCCTTACTGAAGAACGCCGCAGGGATTTGGTAAAGCGCACCAAGGCCGAAGGCGAAAATGCCAAAGTTGGTTTGCGAAGCGCACGTAAAGATGCCAACGAAGCCATCAAAGGAGAACAGAAAAACGGCCTGCCCGAAGATGAGGCCAAGGGGACTGTAGAGAAGATCCAGCAGCTTACCGATGCCTATTCATTGAAAATTGACAAGCACCTGGAGACAAAGGAGAAGGAAATCATGACGGTGTGAAGGTGCAATTTCCCGAAAACATCGTTCGCATTAATAATTTACGCCCAAACCTTCGTTCCTTCTGAACAATTGGTACAGATGTCTATTTCCTTTCTGGAACGGAGTACGGATGCACGGAAATTACGATAAACCGGCCCTTTCCACAGTTCACGAAATGTCGTTTGTTTCAGATCCCCCATCCTGTGTTTGGCATCTTTATCAAAACAACAGGGCACAACCAGCCCATCCCAGGTGATAACAGGAGCCTGCCACATTTTCCAGCATTGATTTTCGAGTTTATTTTTCAGTTTCCAGGATCCGTCTGCTTGCTGATAATAACGGGAGTATTTGGTCTTTGACGGGATCAGCTCACTGCCTTGTTTGTAATCATAGATCTGCGCAGTCTTTAGCCTGACCTCATTCACCCCGAGTTCTTCAGCCAGTTTTTTTACATCGTCAATCTGATGTTCATTCGCCTTGACCACCAGGAATTGAAAAATGACATGAGGGGTATTTGAATTCAGCTTCTTTTTCCAGGCAAGGATGTTTTTTGTTCCTTCAATGACCTTTTCCAGATTGCCTCCGATGCGGTAACTCTCATAAGTTTCCTGGGTCGTACCATCTATAGACACGATGAGTCGATCCAGGCCCGATTCAATGGTTTCTCTTGCCTTTTCATCAGTAAGATAATGCGCATTCGTAGAGGTGGAGGTGAAGACCTCTTTCCGTTTTGCATAGCGTACCATATCCAGAAAGCGAGGGTTCAGGTAAGGCTCGCCCTGGAAGTAAAAGGTAAGATAAAGGAGTGTAGATGCAAGTTCGTCGAGGGTTTTTTGAAACAAACGCTCATCCTGCATGCCTGTATCGCGTGTGAATGAACGAAGACCGCTCGGACATTCGGGGCAACGCAGGTTGCATGAGGTGGTAGGCTCTATCGATACACTGATAGGCATACCCCAATGCCAGGGTTTCCGGGTTGCTTTTGAAAAGTAATAGGATGCGAGAACCTTCGCCGCATTCAGGATGCGTCGGGCATTGAGTTTTCGGATAAAAGCGTATTTGCTGGGTTGCATGTAACTTACCCATTGACTATGCCTGGGTAGAAACAAAGATAAGGACATAATCTTCAACGAACGGTCGCAGTATACCCGTTCTTCGCCAATTGAAGGTCTCGATAGCTATCCTGACTACCTGAGAATGTGGCTTACCTGTCCAGCTTCTTCAGCGTGAGAACAGGTTATACCGGGGTGATTGTCCTTCTTCTCATGCCCTCACGGTATAAAATGTCCTACTTTTACACCGATGAATCGCATCCTCTTCCTGTTGACCCTTTTTTTTCTCTTCTGCCAAATCCTGGATGCACAGAACAGCATCAGCGGAAGGATCATCGATGCCGATACGCACCAGCCATTGGCGTTTGTAAATATTATTGTCGTTTCAACGGTTCAGGGTGCGACATCCGACATCGATGGCAGGTTCCTGGTAAAAGCGCCATTTCAAATTCATCAACTTCAGTTTTCCTATGTGGGTTATGAAACACGCTCGCTCGATCCCGGAGGAAGCAGCGAACTGATCGTGAAACTGAAAAAAAAAGCCCTGCTTCTTTCGGAAGTAAAAATATTGCCTGGCATCAACCCCGCCGACCGGATTATTCGAAATGCTTCTGCAAACAGAAAAACAAACAATGCCGAAAAGAATGCAGCATTTATCTATACATCCTACAATAAATTATACGTCACTGCCGATTTCAAAAGCGATCTGGATACAATAAATTCACTGGATACAACCAAGCACAAGGAAACCCGGGCCCAGAAACTATTCGAAAAACAGCATCTCTTCCTCTCCGAAACAGTGACTAAAAAGAAACACCTGCCTCCGGGAATGAACCACGAGGAAGTTATTGCCTCGCGTACTTCGGGGATGAAAACACCGCTCCTGGCAGCGCTCGGTTATGAACTGCAAGGCTTTTCGTTTTATGACAATACCATCAAACTGCTTGACAGGGTCTATGTAAGCCCCTTGGTGGAGGGCAGCGAAAAGATGTATTACTTCACCCTGGAGGACACGCTTTATACCGGTGTGGACACGGTGTTCGTATTGTCATACCGACCCCGGTTGGGCAAGAAATTCGATGCTGTTAAAGGTGTACTCTATATCAACACAAACCGGTTTGCGATCCAGAATGTCATTGCCGAACCTGTCGTTTCTGAGGGTTTGTTTACCATCCGTATCCAGCAAAAATTTGAATTCCTGGGAGGTAAACAGTGGTTCCCGGTACAGCTCAATACGGATTTGTATTACAACGACTTTTCTGTCAAGGATACCAGTATCGTTATTTCTTTTGGGGCCGGAAAGAAGGCGCAGGCCAACAACAGCGGCAAACTAAAAATCGTGAACAGGAGCTATATCAGCGATGTGGTCATCAATCCTCCATTGAAACGCCGGGAGTTCGGAAGCCTGGAACTCGAAGTGGCCCCGGATGCCCCTGATAAGGATGAGGTGTTCTGGAAAAAATACCGAATCGATTCGTTGAATGCGCGAGACAAGCGAACCTATCAGGTACTTGATAGCGCCGGACAAGCTTCGCACCTGGATCTGAAAATGAGGGCGCTCTCAGCGCTGGTGGATGGCCAGCTGCCCTGGAAATATATTGCTTTTGACCTCAACCGCATCCTCAATTTCAATGCCTATGAGGTAGTCCGTCTGGGTTTGGGAATACATACAAGTAACCGGGTGAGTCGTTATTTCTCCCTAGGAGGATATGGAGCCTACGGTTTTGGCGATACTCATTTTAAATATGGAGGAGATGTGAATATTTTTCCAAATCCCAGAAACCATGAGTACGCCATTACGTATTCTTACAGGAACGACCTGGTTGAGTCTGGCGGGATCAGCTTTTTGCGCGAGTACAATGGTCTGAGCGCCGAATCTTTCAGAACAGAATTGCTTGCGGTATACGACAAACAGGAAATGCAAAAGATAGCGGTACGTTTCAGGCTGTTTAGCTACTTGCTCGGCAATCTTTATTTTTCGAACGAAACACGTACGGCTACCACTCCCTACCGGTACGGGTATGCTTTTGACAACGGAGCTGGATCGGTAACCTGGAACCAATTTTTTTTTACCGAAGGCGGCCTGCAATTGAAATATGTATACCGCGAAAAATTCACCGAGTTTCTGGATACACGTATTTCCGAGGGGTCTGATTACCCCGTAGTGTTCGCTAATCTGGCCAAGGGCTTTAATAATATCCCGGCTTTCGGCGGAGCCTATGATTATACGAAATATGAATTGAAAATTTTTAAACGTTTTATCACTCCCAAGGCAGGCAAGCTTTCTTTTGAGCTGATGGGCGGTTATGTACAGGGAAATTTGCCTTACACCAAACTATTTGCCGGAAGAGGCTCGTTTGTGAATTACTCGGTTACCGTTCCAAATACCTTCGAAACAATGGGTGTCAACGAGTTTTTATCCGATCGTTACGTTGCTCTTTTTTATACCCATGATTTTGGCCGGTTGTTTTTCAGAAAGGAGCATTTTCAGCCAGAGGTACTCCTGGTCAATAAAGTCGGGTTTGGTTCCTTAAGCAACGAAGCAAATCATTTTGATGTACAGTATAAGACCATGGAAAAAGGGTATTATGAGACCGGTTTGCTGCTGAATAATATTATCCGCCGAGGGTATTTTGGTTTAGGGGCCGGAGTTTACTACCGATATGGCCCGTATGCTTTTACAGATCAAACCCAAAATGTGGCTGTTAAATTTTCGTTTTCATTTAATTTCTGAGAAAATACCCTTCCTGCTCCGACACAAATACCTCAATAAGGCACTTTGATTGCTGTAAGTATATCAATTTCAGGAGCGTATGGTCTCCCTGTCTGCTGTCTTTTTCCTCTTGTCAGTACGCTTTTTTATGGTAATTTCGAACATTCAGGAGAGATTCCGAAAATCACCAACCGGCAGGTCCCGCTCCGTAGCATGCTATGTGGAAATTGATTGCCCATTTGATCTTACGTAACAGGATTAAGCTTCTTGTCATCCTTGGGGTAATCACGCTTTTTCTCGGCTATCAGAGCCGTACGGCGGAGATCTCCTATGAATTTCCAAAGCTCTTACCCAGCGATGACAGTACCTTTGTTCAGTTTGAGCGTTTTAAGAAGCAGTTTGGCCAGGATGGTACGGTAATGGTTATCGGTATTTCGGATACCAGCATCTGGAAATTCGAAAAATTTTGCGATTGGTACGATCTAACCAATAACCTGCGCAGAGTAAAAGGCGTTGAGGAGGTTGTTTCCATTGCACGGATTTACAATCTGAGCGTCAATGACAGTCTCCGCAAATTTGATCTCCGTCCGGTTGTGAACGCCAGGCCCCAGAACCAGGCGGAAGTTGACAGTATCAGGCATGTGGTGACAAGACTGCCTTTTTTCGAAGGTTTTGCATTCACCAAAAATACAGGTTCAACGGTTATCGCTGTAACGTTCGATAAGAAGGCCGTAAATACCAAGGAACGGTTTAAGATTGTTGACGATATCAAGTTACTGACGGAGGCTTTTTCAAAAAAGCAGAACATAGCCGTTCATCTTTCGGGTCTGCCCTACATCCGCTCGGTCATTGCCCGTAAGATCTCGCATGAAATGTTTTTATTTATGGCGCTGGCTGTCCTCGTCACGGCAATCATCCTCTTTGTGTTTTTCAAATCCCTCCAGCCTGTGCTTTTCTCATTGCTTGTAGTAGGCATTGGTGTTGTCTGGGGCCTGGGTGGACTGGTTTTGTTTGGATATAAAATTACCGCGCTCACCGGGCTGATCCCTCCGCTGATTATCGTAATCGGGGTACCCAATTGCATCCTGTTGCTCAACAAATACCATACGGAGTTCCAGCGCCATGGCAACAAAGGGCTGGCATTGATCCGCATGATCGAGAAGGTTGGAGTTTCGCTTTTCTTCGCCAATATCACCACCTCCATCGGCTTTGCTGTTTTTTGTCTCACCCATAGCCGGATCATGGTTGAATTTGGGCTGGTCTCTTCACTCAACGTGATGTCTACCTATTGTATCTCCATGATACTTATTCCAATTGTATACAGTTATCTGCCCAAACCGAGCGAGAAAAAAACCAAACACCTGCAAGCCAGGAAACTTACCTACTTGCTGCGCAAGGTTGATTATGCCGTACACCATCACAGGCGTAAAATCTATTTGTCTGTAATCGTCATCCTCGTTGTTTCTGTAATCGGGATTGTAAAAATCAAGACTCTTGGGTATGTTGTGGATGATCTGCCTTCAAAGGACCCGGTCTATACTGATCTACATTATTTCGAGAAAAATTACAACGGTGTACTGCCACTGGAAATCTCGATCGACACAAAACAGGAAAACGGCGTTTTTGCCGACAACGCCGATATGCTCTACCGGATAGACCGGCTACAGAAAATGTTCAGGGAATATTCCCTTTTCTCAAAACCCCTTTCGGTTGTGGAAGCCGTAAAATTCTCGAATCAGGCCTTGAACCAGGGCCGTCCGAAATATTACCGTTTGCCTGGAGCAGAAGGACTGTCGGACATTAAAAAATATTCATCCGAGGCCAAAGGGAAACAGGACCGGTTCAAGGCATTTATTGATTCCACCAAACGGTTTACCAGGCTCAGCATCCAGATGGCTGATATCGGATCCATTGAGTTGAAAAAACTTGTCGCCCGGTTAAGGCCCCGGATCGATACCGCGCTCAATTATGATGTAGCTGCCAATCAATGGTTCGCTAAAGAAAAACAGTGTTCATACACGCTGACCGGTACTTGCCTGATGTTCCTCAAAGGGAATGATTTTTTGGTTGGCAACCTGATCGAGAGTGTAGGGATTGCCATCATTCTCATCACGCTGGTCATGCTCTCGCTATTTCTATCATTCCGCATGGTGGTCATTTCGGTTGTTCCCAGCCTGGTGCCCCTGTTTATCACCGCTGCCCTCATGGGCTATTTCAACATCCACCTCAAACCCTCTACTATTCTGGTATTCAGTATCGCCTTTGGGATATCTTCCGACGGCACGCTCTATTTCCTGACCAAATACAGACAGGAGCTCAAGAACCACCGTTTCAGTATTTCGCGCACGGTTTCGCATACCATTCGCGAAACCGGGGTGAGCATGATCTATACCGCGATCATTCTGTTTTGTGGGTTTGGAATATTTATGGCTTCCAGTTTTGGAGGTACAGCTGCTCTTGGAATCCTTGTTTCAATAACCTTATTGGTTGCCTACTGTTCTAATCTGGTTCTCTTGCCGTGCTTCCTTCTTTCGCTCGAAAAGCGGCTCACGACAAAGGCTTTTGTCGAAGAACCCCTGATTCAGCTGTATGATGAGGAAGAAGATATTAACCCCGAAGACCTTAAAATCATTCGGTTGCTGAATGCCGAAGGTGGAATACTTCCGGAGGGTGGGGAGAAACGAAAGAACTGAAAAGATAGAATGAGCCGGGCCCAAGGCCCCCTTAATTCATATAGTCGTAGCAGTAACAACAAAAACAAAATAACCATGAAAGGTATTATCCTCGCCGGCGGATCAGGCACCAGGCTTCATCCGCTTACACTTGCTGTAAGCAAACAACTGATGCCGGTTTATAATAAACCCATGATCTATTATCCTTTGTCTGTTTTGATGATGGCAGGGATCAATGAGATCCTGTTAATCTCTACGCCGCATGACCTGCCCAGTTTTGAACGCTTGCTGGGCGACGGGAAAAAGCTGGGATGTTCGTTCACCTATGCCGTGCAAGAAGTGCCAAACGGTCTGGCTCAGGCCTTTGTAATAGGCGAAAAATTCATCGGAAAGGATAAAGTGGCCTTGATCCTGGGTGATAATATTTTTTACGGAGGCGGTCTGGGTAGGCTCCTCCAGCAGCATCAGGAACCCGAGGGTGGGGTGGTGTTTGCCTATCATGTTTCAGACCCCGAAAGATATGGGGTTGTTGAATTTGATGCGCATGGAAAGGCCATCTCGATCGAAGAAAAGCCGCTGAAACCAAAATCAAATTATGCCGTTCCGGGGCTTTATTTTTACGATAACAGTGTGGTGGAAGTAGCCCGCAACCTCAAACCCAGCCCGCGCGGGGAATATGAGATTACTGATGTCAATAAACATTATCTCGAGGCAGGTAAACTCAAAGTTGGAATATTAGACCGTGGCACTGCCTGGCTCGATACCGGAACGTTCGACTCGCTTACCCAGGCAAGCCAGTTTGTGCAAGTCATCGAAGAACGTCAGGGGTTGGGCATTGGATGTATTGAAGAAGTGGCGTTCAGGATGGGTTATATCACTGGCGATCAGCTCAAAGTGATAGCCGAGCCTCTGCTCAAAAGCGGCTATGGCAATTATCTAATGAAACTTACTAAATAACGAACGATGAACCTGCACAGCTACACCCGTATTTTAATCACCGGCGGGGCCGGTTTTATCCCCAGTTGTCTGGCCGAGAAGCTTGCCCAGAATCCCGACAATTTTGTCGTCCTCGTCGATAACCTTCAAACCGGATCGCTCGATAAAATACCGGAATCGCGGTTCAAAAACATTTCGTTTATCAAATGCGATGTGAATGATTTTCGCGACATCTCCAGCATCTTTTATGCCTATTCGTTTGATTATGTGTTTCACTATGCCGCTCTGGTGGGTGTGAAACGAACACTCGAAAACCCGGTGAAAGTACTGAGCGATATTTCCGGGATAAAATATGTACTCAGCCTTTCCAAAAACACAGGCGTGAAACGTGTTTACTTCTCCTCCTCTTCCGAAGTGTATGGCGAACCGGTTGAATATCCACAAAACGAAGACACCACACCGCTGAATTCCAGGCTTCCCTACGCAATCGTAAAAAACGTCGGAGAGGCTTATCTCAAATCGTATCAGAAAGAGTTTAATCTGGATTTTACCATTTTTCGCTTTTTTAACACCTTTGGACCTAAACAAAGCAAGGATTTTGTCGTGTCCCGCTTTCTGGAAGCTGCATTAAACAATAAAGATATCCCGATCTACGGTGATGGAAGCCAAACCAGGACCTTCTGTTATATTGATGACAATATCATTTCCACCACGAACGCATTTTATGAAAATCTCTTTGTGAATGATGTTGTAAATATTGGTGGTGATATTGAAACCTCGATCCTCGACCTGGCTAAGATGATCATCCGGCTTACAAAATCGAAATCTAAAATTGTGTTCCTGCCTCCGCTCAAAGAAGGGGATATGACGCGCAGGCGACCCGATACCACCAAAATGAAACACCTCCTGCACCGTGAAATGATCACGCTTGAACATGGCCTTGAAAAAATCCTGCAGGATACCCGGTTTATCATCTGATCAGCTCATGACTAAACTGCGTGAATTTCGGGAAATGATAGAGGAGGGGTTGAGTAAGCTGCCGCTTTCGAAAAAATCATCCGAACTTTTCGACCCCATACGCTACGTCCTTACGCTGGGCGGAAAACGGATGCGGCCTATCCTTACGCTCATCGCATGCGACCTCTTTGGAGGAAAACCCGAACAGGCCCTTGACGCGGCCATCGGTATCGAACTCTTTCATAATTTTTCGCTCGTGCATGACGACATCATGGACAAGGCCCCGCTCCGCAGGAACCAGGCTACAGTGCATGAACGTTGGAACCAGAACAGTGCAATCCTAAGCGGTGATGCCATGCTCATCCTGGCTTACCAGCAAATTGCCAAAGTACCCCAGGGCAAAATCCCTTCCATCCTTGAACTCTTCAATCAAACAGCCCTACAGGTATGCGAAGGACAGCAACTGGACATGAATTTCGAATCAAGCAATCAGGTGAGCATCGCACAGTACCTGGGTATGATCGAACTCAAGACGGCAGTCTTGCTGGCTGCCTGCCTGAAGATCGGCGCCGTCGTCGGTGATGCATCTGAGCAGGATGCCGAACGAATTTATCAGTTCGGAAAAAACATGGGCCTGGCGTTCCAGCTTCAGGATGATATACTCGATGTGTATAGCGAATCCCATCTCTTTGGTAAACAGAAGGGCGGCGACATCATCTCGAATAAAAAAACATTCCTGCTTCTGAAAGCTATGGAGCTTTCGCAACGCATGCCATACAAACAGGAAGAACTCATGCAATGGGTGCATGCGCCCGAATTCGACCCCGAAGCGAAGGTTCAGGCTATAACCGGGATCTATGATTACTTCCAGATCCGTGCGCTGGCCCAGACCAAACTCGAAACGTACTACCACAAAGCCCTTGCCCTCCTCGATGAAATAGAAGTGGCCCCCGAAAAAAAAGAAATATTGCAGACACTTACTGCCAGTCTGATACTGCGCGAGGTATAAGGCCCGGATCAGAAAGATCGAACCTGCCCGAAATCTGATTAAAAACATGAAATTCGACAAACATATCTTTATCTGTACCAATCAGCGCGCACCGGATGCAACCCGTAAGAGCTGCGGCGAAGCGCATGGAATGGAAATAGTGGATGCATTTAAGAAAAAGCTGAAACAACGTGACTTGCCGATCAAGGTCAGGGCCCAGCGTGCAGGCTGTCTGGATGTGTGCGACTTTGGTCAAACGGTTGTGGTTTATCCCGAAGGTGTTTTTTATGTCGGGGTCTCGGTTGCAGACGTAGACGAAATTATTGAATCACATCTTCTTGGCGGAATACCTGTAAACAGGCTTGTGCTCGACAAATCCAAATTCTGACATGCACTCGTGGAAGATCCGCTGAACATAGCCAGATACATCAACCGCCTGGAAATTATCAAACAGGTGGCCGAACAGGTGATCAAAGATTTTGAGATGTTCGGGCTCGAGGTGCGTTTTTCGGGTAATCCGTACGATGCCTATGAGGAGTTGTTTGATCAGGTACAGCCTGGTCTTGACAAGCTGCTTCAAACCAATCAGCAAAAATTCTTGTCCATCCTCTATCGCATCGACCTCAGCGAAGAACAGGTGAAAAAAGCCGTTCAGGCTAATACCTCGGAACCATTTTCTGCAATCGTCACCGATCTGATCCTGAAAAGGGAACTTCAGAAAGTCGTGTTCAGGAATTCTCTGAAAGGATAGCAGCAAGCGGATGATTTCCGGGCAAAGACAATCCACTTCCCTGAACCGCCCGGGGGGAGAAGGTCCCAGGCTTTTGTCTTCTTTCGTTCCAGCAGAAGCCGATCAGACTCCAGGCAGACTCAAAAAAGAGAGTCGGAATACGAAGAAGAAGAACGTATTTACGAAGGAGAAGAGCGTATTTACAAAGCAGAAGAGCCTATTTACGAAGCAGAAGGGTGTATTTACGAAGGAGAAGAGCGTATTTACGAAGGAGAAGGGTGTATTTACGAAGGAGAAGAGCGTATTTACGAAGGAGAAGGGTGTATTTACGAAGGAGAAGGGTGTATTTACGAAGGAGAAGAGTGTATTTACGAAGGAGAAGAGTGTATTTACGAAGGAGAAGGGTGTATTTACGAAGGAGAAGAACTTATTTACGAAGGAGAAGAGTGTATTTACGAAGGAGAAGGGTGTATTTACGAAGAAGAAGCGTGTATTTACGAAGAATGGGAGTGTATAAAGGGAAATGGGAACAAACATGCTGCCGGGAAGACACAAAGCCCTGATTTCAAGACGCCGGAAAAGGAGAATCAAATTGCTAAGTTTAGCTTGAGCAACAAGCAAGGCCTATTCTAAGAGACGGTAAAATGACGCACCCACATCAGTATCCAACACTCAAATTGCCAATGGTTTAGAAGAAGTTAGATGGAATTATTCATCAGGAATCGGCCTTCCCGCTCAAAAGGCAGAGCGCTCATGCACATAGCGGGATAACCGTTTCCCGATGTCTGTCGGGAAACACACAAGGTTTAACGCACGTTGCATTAGCCTGTTGCACGGCTGATGCAAAATCCTGGCTAAACGCACAAAATCAGCATCTTACACATTCTCTTAGACAGACAATCCCCGGGAAAGACAGCAAAACCCGGGAAAATGCCGGCAACAGATCACGGCTGAATCAAGAGACGATCCGGTTGAAAGATATACTGTCTGAGAACATTCATGTTAAAATTCGAATAATCCGCCTCTGTCGAAAGGTCAGTAAACACCCTGTTTTCCCCCGAAATTGTTAATTTTGTCTTTCGAAAAGAATCAAGATGGACAAATTTTCATACCTGGGTAATGGCGATGCAGCGGCCATTGAAGCGATTTACGAACAATACCTCCGGGATCCGGCAGAAGTGGAAGAAAACTGGAAAAAATTTTTCGAAGGCTTTGAGTTCGGACGAAAAGACTACACTGGGCCCGACGGAGAGATTCCCAAAAACGTAAAGAAAGAATTCGGCGTTATTAACCTCATCAACGGATACCGTTCACGAGGCCACCTGTTTACCCAGACCAACCCGGTACGCGAAAGGAGACACTACAAACCCACGCTTGCCATTGAAAATTTTGAACTGGAGGCGGCCGATCTGGATACTGTTTTCCATGCAGGAACCCAAATTGGGATTGGCCCGGCCCGTCTTTCGGATATCATTGCCCATCTTCAGCAAACCTATTGCCAGTCGATCGGGGCTGAATTTATGTACATCCGTACTCCGGATGTATTGCAGTGGCTTCAGGATAAGATGGAGAGCAGCCGCAATACCCCGCATTTTTCGAAGGATGAGAAAAAGGTCATCCTCAACAAACTCAGCCAGGCTGTGTTCTTCGAAAATTTCCTGCATACCAAATTTGTCGGGCAGAAACGCTTTTCCCTCGAAGGAGGTGAAACCGTCATACCCACCTTGCATACGTTTTGTGAAAAAGGGGCCGAACTCGGTATCGAGGATTTTGTGATCGGAATGGCCCACCGGGGCAGGCTGAATATTCTGGCCAATATTATGAACAAGACGTACAAAGACCTTTTTACAGAATTTGAAGGCCGTTTGTCGGAAGATTCATTGTTCGACGGGGATGTGAAATACCACATGGGTTATTCTTCAGACCTGGTCAGCAGTACCGGAAAAAAAGTACACATCAGTCTAACGGCAAACCCCTCTCACCTCGAAGCCGTAAACCCGGTGGTGGAAGGAATTGTAAGGGCAAAGATTGACAACGGCCATCGGGGAGATAACAATAAAGCTTGTCCGATACTGATTCATGGCGATGCGGCGCTTGCCGGTCAGGGCATCTGTTATGAAGTCATACAAATGTCTCAACTCGATGGATATAAAACCGGGGGAACCATACATCTGGTGATCAATAATCAGGTGGGCTTTACCACCAACTATCTCGACGGCAGATCGAGTACCTATTGCACCGATGTGGCCAAGGTTGTGCTAGCGCCTGTTTTTCATGTGAATGGAGATGATGTCGAGGCCTGCGTATTTGTGGCCGGTTTGGCCATGGAATTTCGCCAGAAATTCCATCGCGATGTGTTTATTGATGTGCTTTGTTATCGTAAATACGGACACAATGAAGGCGATGAGCCCCGGTTTACGCAACCCTTGTTATACAAGGCCATCGCTACCCACCCGAACCCGCGTGAAATATATGTGAAACAGCTTATAGACGAAGCCGTTGTCTCTGCATCGGAGGCAAAGCAGCTGGAAACTGATTTTAAAGCCCTGCTGCAGAGTAAGCTCGATGAGGCGAAAGAGGTGGAGAAAGCAAAGGTTACTTCATTTTTGGAAGGGCCCTGGAAGGGTATCAAAATGGCCGGAGCCGATGATTTTGCCAAAAGCCCCGATACATCGGTTGAGACTGCGACCTTTTTGGAGATTGCCCGAAAAACCACAACACTCCCCCCTGACAAAAAGTTCTTTAACAAGATCCAAAACATCTTCAAGGAACGGGTGGGCATGATCGAAAAAGACAGTTACGACTGGGCCATGGGCGAGCTCATGGCGTATGCCACCCTGATGAAAGAAGGACACAATGTGCGTTTCAGCGGTCAGGATGTGGAGCGAGGCACGTTTTCTCACCGGCATGCGGTCGTTACATTCGAAGACTCGGAAGAAGAATATGTGCCGCTTAATTCATTCGATGCAAAGGGCCGGTTCAATATCTTCAATTCATTACTTTCTGAATACGGTGTTCTTGGGTTTGAATATGGCTATGCGCTGACCACTCCCGAAACACTTACCATTTGGGAAGCCCAGTTCGGCGATTTCTTCAACGGGGCACAGATCATGATCGATCAGTTTATCACCTGCTCCGAATACAAATGGCGCCGTATGCAGGGTCTGGTGATGTTGCTCCCGCATGGGTACGAAGGGCAGGGCCCAGAACACAGCAGCGGCCGCATCGAACGTTTCCTGCAGCAATGCGCCGAGAATAATATGCAGATAGTTAATACAACTACACCAGCCAATCAGTTTCATGCTTTACGCCGTCAGCTCAAACGCACGTTCCGAAAACCCCTGGTCTGTTTTACCCCTAAAAAATTGCTCCGGTATCCAAGCTGTGTTTCTTCTTTGAAAGATTTCACCACGGGTGGTTTTCAGGAAGTAATTGATGACATGATCGTAAACGCAAAAACAGCGACCCGTCTTGCATTCTGCTCGGGTAAGATCTATTACGATCTGGCAGAAGCCCGTGAAAAGAATGGAGCTGCCGATGTGGCGCTGATCCGTATCGAACAATTGTACCCTTTTCCAGAAAAGCAGCTCGAAGCCATTCTTGAAAAATACAAGAATGTACAGGAGCACTATTGGATACAGGAAGAACCTGAGAATATGGGCGCCTGGTCGTTCATGCTTCGAACATTTATGAAGATGCCCGCAACTTCAGGAGTAAAGCTGAAGTACATTGGCCGTCATGAGGGCGCCAGCCCGGCTACCGGTTTTAATAAATCGCACATACAGCAACAGCAGGCTATCATCGACAAGCTCTTTGAAAAAGTCTTCGTGAAATAAACCATCTTCAATCTGATTAATAAATAGACTATGGCAGTTCTTGAATTAAAAGTACCCAGCCCGGGAGAATCCATCACCGAGGTAACCATTTCTAAATGGCTCGTCAAAGAAGGAGACTATGTAGAGAAAGACCAGGAGGTTGCCGAAATCGAAAGCGACAAGGCCACACTCACGATCAATGCAGCCGATAGCGGCGCTATCAGAATCCTTGCCCCAGAAGGCGAAACCGTAAAAGTAGGCCAGGTTGTTTGCTCGGTTGATACTTCTGTCAAGGGGGAAGCGAAGAAAGATCCCGTTGCAGCAAATATGCAAAGCGCCAAGAAAGAAGCCGTTCCTGTTCAAGTGAAGCCGGCTGTTGGAGAAGGAGGAAACGGTTATGCAACGGGTGTTCCTTCGCCTGCAGCGAAAAAACTGATGGATGAAAATAAAGTGCCCCTCGCCAAAATAAATCCTACTGGAAAAGATGGACGTATTACCAAGGGGGATGTGCTGGAAACACTGAGTAAAGGATTTGATACATCCTCCATTCAGACCTGGGGAGGTGCGAGGGACGCAGAACGTAAAAAGATGACCCCGTTGCGCAAAAAGCTTGGTCAGCGTCTGGTCTCGGTAAAGAATGAAACAGCCATGCTCACCACCTTTAACGAGGTTGATATGAGCCAGATCTATGCTATCCGTGCCAAATACAAAGACCGGTTCAAAGAACAGTACGGAACCAATTTGGGTTTCATGAGTTTCTTTACGAAGGCCGTGACCGAAGCTTTGTTTCATTTTCCGGCGGTCAATGCAATGATTGATGGCGATGAGATAGTTTATCCAAAATACTGTGATATCGGAATTGCCGTCAGCGCGCCCAAGGGTCTTGTTGTACCCGTGCTCCGCAATGCCGAAAGCATGAGCCTTGCTGAAATTGAAGCCGGAATAAAAAACCTGGCACTGAAAGCCCGGGATAATAAGATAGAGCTCAAAGACATGGAAGGCGGAACATTCACAATCACCAATGGTGGAGTGTTTGGTTCGTTGATGTCAACCCCGATTATCAACCCGCCCCAAAGCGCCATCCTGGGCATGCATAATGTGGTTGACAGACCAATGGCTGTAAACGGACAGGTAGTGATCCGTCCGATGATGTACATCGCGCTTTCCTACGACCACCGTGTCATCGATGGTCGAGAATCGGTCGGCTTTCTGGTAAAAGTGAAGGAGATGTGCGAAAACCCGGTGCGGATGGTGTTTGGAGGAAAGGATCCGGGGGAAGTAATGTTGGGATTGTAGAATAGGTGTCAGTTTCAGTCTTCTGATCACTATTACAGAAAATTTGTTGTTGGGCGGGCGCTAAGATTTCCAGAGTCGATGGAAGGTCAGCCGGCGCGGAGCGTCTGTTATTATCCCATTTCGTCGTAATATTGTGCAATGAACAAACACCTGATCGAAACCACTGTTCAGTGTCGCCTCCTGGGTTTTGTCGTGTTCGTCTTTCTCATCCTTTCTTGTTCATCCCAGGCACAAGGTACCTGGACACAACAATCAGCCATCCCTATTACCGGGGGGAGGACAGCGGCTGTTGCATTTTCAATTGGAGGAAAGGGCTACCTGGGCACAGGCGAAGGTATTGCTTTCTTCAATGCCAATTATTTTCAGGACCTCTGGGAGTATGACCCCACCACCGAAATCTGGACACAGAAAGCAGATTTTTCCGGAGGCCCCAGAGCCTACGCCACTGGATTTGTAATCGGAAATTATGGATATCTGGGTACCGGTGAAAATACCAATGGAATCCTGCAAAACGATCTGTGGAGATATGACCCTGTAGCAAATACCTGGATACAGGAAGCAAGTCTGAATTCGGGCGTGAGAGAAGCTGCGGTCGGGTTTTCGGTAGGAGGAAAAGGATATATTGGTACGGGTCAAACAGGGGTCAGCGGTCAGTCCTCGAGTTCATGTCTGGCTGACATGTGGGAATATGATCCAACATTGAATACCTGGACCCCCAAACAGAATTTTCCTCCCGGGGGAAGAACGGATATAGACCGGGGCGTCTTTGTTTATGGAAACAAAGCATACTTAGGAACCGGACGCGATTGTAATAACTCCTTTGCCCCACAGCATTACAATGATTTTTGGGAATTTGACCCGGTAGCAAATGTATGGACCCCGAAATCGAATTTCCCCGGTGTACCCCGCCGAGGAACGGTTGGTTTTGCCTTGTGCGATGCAGGCTTTTTTGGTTTAGGCACCGATGCCAACAGCAACCCACAGAGCGATTTATGGAGGTATGCCCCTGCATCCGACACCTGGACCCTGGCGGCAGTTTTTCCCGGATCACCACGCTGGGATGAGCCTTCTTTTGTTGTCGGGGGCAAGGCCTTCGTAGGTACCGGTGTGCTCAATGAGTCTGCCTTTGGGATAGATGTGATAAATGATTGCTGGTCGTTCTCCTATCCGGTAAAAGCTGTTGTATCCGCAAATGCTACGATTTGTACAGGAACCAGCATTACACTTGCGGCCTCTGGCGGTACCCAGTATTCCTGGAGCAATGGCGATACAACAAACACCATCACCGTTACACCCACAACTACCACGAGTTATACCGTGGCTGTGTCAAACCAATGTGCTGCCGATACCGCACATGCCAATGTTACTGTCATTACTTCGGCGAATTCGGAATTCACATATAACTACGAGCCATGTACTGATCAATGCATCGCATTCAAAGACCAAAGTGTAAATGCCCTGGTATACGATTGGAGTTTTTACTCCAGGTCACCGCAGCAATGCCACACTGCCCTTAATTTCCTGATGGACACCGGTTTGAGTAACCACTTTACAATAATACACAAACGAATCTGAATTCAAGGGTTGTCCTTTGTATGCCCCATCCCAGGAAGCAGAAATATCGGTTGTTTCAAACACCTTTTCGCCCCAGCGGTCATAGATAGCCAGCTCGAAGGTTGCCACGCAAAAATTGTCGCGGCGGTAAAAACGGAGCAGATCGTTTT
>JABDAO010000067.1:0-3144 GCA_013289095.1 Bacteroidota bacterium
AGTTTAGATTTTTTACGATAGTCAGTTGATTCATGAAAAACAAAGCCATCTTTCTTGACCGCGACGGGATTATCAATATAGAGCGTGGGGAGTATACCTACCGGTTAGCCGATTTTGTGTTTGTGGATGGGTTGGTGAAATCACTCCGCAGGTTCCAGACGCAGGGGTTTAAACTCATCATCGTGTCGAACCAAAGCGGGATCGGGAAGGGAATCTATTCATTTGCCGATGTAGAATTGCTTCATGCCCATTTGCTGCGTTTTATGCGGTTGAACGGCATCGAAATTCATGAAATCTATTATTGCCCGCACCATCCCGATATCGGGCGCTGCATCTGCCGAAAACCCGATTCGTTGCTGATCGAAAAGGCTGTTGCCCGGTTTGAGATCAATCCGGCTCTTTCCTGGTTCATCGGCGATAAACCGAGGGATACAGCCGCCGCTGAGAAAGCAGGAGTACGCGGTATACTGGTAGAAAGCAACAGTTCATTGCTCGAGTTGTCAGAAAAGATTGTTCAATCACCCACAAACTAAACAGCCATGTTCGATTTGTCGATCAATGTAAACGGTAAGCTCCATCAGGAATTCGAACCTGTAATCCTTTCCAACAACCGGGGGTTCCGGTTCGGCGATGGCCTTTTTGAAACCATACGCGTGGCCGACGGCAAGATCCGTTTTCTGGAGCGCCACCTCAGCCGGCTGAAATCATCCATGGATCTGTTGAAAATGGATATTCCCGAAACATTTACCGATGCCTTCTTTCAGGAAAAAATCGGCGATCTGCTTGTCAAGAACAAGATCGACCGGGGCGGCAGGGTGAGAATCACCATCTACCGAAACGAGGGCCTGACCTATGAACCCATCACCAACCAGGTATCTTATCTGATCGAAGCATCGCCCATCGATGACAACGTATATACACTCAATGAAACCGGTTTGGTTGTCGATCTGTATAACGAGTTCAAGAAACCGCTCAACCGCATGTCGTGCATCAAATCGAACAACGCTCTGGTATATGTAATGGCAGGGGTGTTCAAACGTGAAAACAAACTCGATGATTGCATCCTCCTCAATGAACGGTTTAACATCACAGAGGCCATCAGTTCGAATCTTTTTGCCGCCAAAAATGGCGTACTTTATACCGCCCCGGTTGCCGAAGGTTGTCTGGACGGAATCATGCGCAACGAGGTGATCAACATTGCCAAGGAAAACCGCATTGCCGTTTATGAGGTGACTATGGCCATGAATGTGATGCTGAACTCGGATGAAATATTCCTCACCAACGCTGTACGCGGGATTAACTGGGTGGGCACTTACCGTGCAAAGAAATACTCGAATAAGATGGCCGGGAAACTGGTGGAGTTGCTGAATTCAAGGCTCTGATTGCAATTGCCCGGGATTTTGCATTAGCCGTGCAACAGGCTAATGCAAGGTGCGTTGAGCTTGTGTGCGTCCAGATAGTCCCGATAGACACGGGAGACGGGTTGTCCCGCTGGCCGCAGCGCTGATGGCCTTTTGAGCGTGAAGGCGTGTCTCTAATGCATGATGCGGGATTATTCTATCCTCCTCTTATCCCCCTTTTGTCTTTTCTGTAAAGGGCATGAGCGGGTTAAACCCCGTTCATCCGGTCTTGAAAACCGATTGAAAGATGTTATGCTGTTTTTTCCTGGACACAAACCGGGAGCAGCTGACGGATACTCGCCAGATGTGAAAAAATAACAACAGGCACTACGCAACAAGGCAGCCAAACAAACGGGAAGTATAAAAGCGCCAGATTGGGTTGTTCGAACCCGAACTGCTGAAACGGTAAAGGCGCGGAGAGCACCACATTCACGACAATATGGAGGACAAGCCCCAGACAGATAATATTCCAGGCCAGCAGGGCCTTTTTGCTCATCCGTTTTTTTATAAATCCGAAGTAATAAACCAGCGGAGCGCTGATCCCCGAGAGGATATCAAAATTGCGCCCCCCGAACGTCATCAGTTGAGGGATTACCCGATGCATACAAAGCAGGTATAGACAGACTTCCACCGGTATCCTTATCACATGCAGGATTGTCAAGGTACGGATATTCAGACTATCGATAAACAGCCTCCCTTTTGGAAACAGAAACAAACAACCCGTAACCAGGAGCGGAGGTACAAGTAACAGCACAAACCGGGGTGGAACCTGCTGGGTCAGTTTGTAAAAACCATGGGTTGAAAGCACCGTCTGAACCAGCAGCCAGATTAGAATGATACAGAGCAGGAGGGTGGAATAGTGAGATGCCTTGTAAAAGAGCGCAACACAGAGATAGGTGGTCAGACCAAAGAGGATACCTATAAATAGGGGTAAATGCTCCATGGAATGATTTGGGATTTACGATTTGGGAATTAAAAAGAATTGGAATTTTGGAATTACGGTTTAATGAAATAGTTTGAATTTAGCTGTTCATTTTTTTAAATTTTTGTTTAATTTTTTTTTAGTTTATAGCTATCAAAATTCCAAAACCTAATTCAAATTGGGATCTTCCGGAAAATTCGACATGATGGCAAATTCCTTTCCACCTAAACCTTTCATGACTGTGCTCCAGAGATGTTTGGTATCCTGGTCGAATATTTCTTCGGCTTTGGCAGGGGCCACGATCCAGGATTTGCTCTGTATTTCGTCTTCAAGCTGACTGCTTGTCCAGCCGGCATAACCAACAAAAAAGCGTATTTCGTCGGGTTTGATCACCTTGCTTTCGATCATGTCTTTTACCGTCTCGAAATCGCCTCCCCAATAAATTCCATCGGCTATTTCAATGCTTTTTTCAACGCGCTTGCCAAGACGGTGAAGGAAATAAAGCTGATCGCGTTGAACCGGGCCGCCAAGATACAGGCTCTCGGAGTAGGAGGGGAAATTAACGAGGGCATTGTTGATTTTAAGATCGATGGGTTTGTTCAGGATAAAACCGAGCGATCCTTTTTCGTTGTGCTCGACCAGATAGATGACCGAGCGCTTGAAATAAGGATCGTCCAAAAAAGGTTCGGCTAACAGGAATTTTCCCTGTTCAGGAACTATTTTCGACTGAAATTCAAACATTTTCACCTTGTAAAAATAGGAAAGGATTTGGGATTTAAAAGGATTTGGGATTTTGGAATTACGATTTGGGATTTAATGAAA
>JABDAO010000067.1:3154-16893 GCA_013289095.1 Bacteroidota bacterium
TTCCAAAATCCCAAATCCTTTTAAATCCCAAATCCTTTCCTATTTTTACAAGGTGAAATAGTTTGAATTTATTTGTTAATTTCTTTGGGTTTTTGGTTCAATTTTTTTTAATTTATCGGTATTAAAATCCCAATCCCAAATTTAATTCTGATCCTTTTGACATCTTGCCCACCCGATATTGATTCCGATCAACAGGTTGAGTGGCTCGGTATAGAGCTTGCCGAAGCCAGGATACGGCTCTGCATACCCTGGGGCAAGATTTCTGATGGCCGCAAAGCTCTTGTAGCCGGCGCCGGCAAAAAAGTCGATTACCAAGCCTCTGCCGTTTTTTCGCATCATCTGGGCTCCCCAGATGAGGTTGACATCAAACAGCTGCATCGCGATGTCGCTGCCTTTTATCTGGGCAGAATATAGATTTCCCTCCTGAGCTGTCGTAAAATGAAACAAAGGTGCTACATACCATCCTCTGGGCACCGGGCTTTTTCTGCGGGAAACATAAAATTTATATTCAAACTGAAGCTCCATGCCTTTCACGACATAGGTGGAAGGAAAGGCCCCGGTCTGGATCCAGACCCAGGTTACCGGTCCTCTGCCAAGGATGGCAACCCCAGCCTGGATCGATTGTTTTTCGGCTATTTTTGATTCATAAATCAACCCGTAGGCCGATCCATAGGGTGGAATAGGGCCCAAGAGGATCTCTCCCAGGCTAATTTTGAGGATGCCCGGCCATTTCGGTATGTCTGGGGCAGCATGATTATATTCCATCAGCTCCTGTGCATACGGGCTCAGACTGAGTATCAGAAAAAGAGTAAGGAGCCGGAGTGATTTCAAGATCGGGGAGCTATCTGGTAACGCGCAGCCGGTGAAATGCTTTGAGGGGCAAACTCTCCTTTTAGGAATTTATGATATCCTGTGACGGCAATCATGGCTGCGTTGTCTGTACAGTATTCAAATTTAGGGATAAATACCTTCCAACCCAGTACTGCCGCTCTCTGGGCCAGGCTCTTTCTCAGCCCAGAATTGGCCGAAACGCCTCCGGCAATGGCAATCGTCCTGATGCCTGTCTGGATAGATGCCGCCTCCAGTTTGTCGAGCAGGATCGAAACGATGTTTGCCTGGATCGAGGCACAGAGATCGGCAAGGTGATCATGCACAAAGCCCGGATCTTTCTTTTCCTGGTTTTGGATGAAATAAAGGATGGACGTTTTAAAGCCGCTAAAACTGAAATCGAGTCCAGCTACCTTGGGGTGCGGAAAGGGGAATGCCCCCGGATTGCCGGTTTGGGCATGTTTGTCAATGAGTGGTCCGCCGGGATAGGGCAGACCCAGAATTTTGGCGGCCTTGTCGAATGCCTCTCCTGCGGCATCGTCAGTGGTTTCGCCGATCACTTCCAGGTCAAACATGCTCCGTAGCACAACCAGTTGGGTATGGCCCCCCGAAACGGTAAGACAGAGCATTGGGAATGAGGGGTTTTCTCGTCCTTCCTCTTCGATAAAATGAGCAAGTATATGGGCCTGCATATGGTTTACCTCCATCAGCGGGATGTTGCGGGCCAGGGCCACGGCTTTGGCAAACGAAATACCTACAAGCAGGGAGCCCATCAAACCGGGGCCACGGGTGAATGCAATTCCATCGAGTTCGGCGATGCCTATTCCTGCTTTATGAAGCGCCGCATCCACAACTGGCACGATATTTTGTTGATGGGCACGGGAGGCAAGTTCGGGAACAACCCCTCCATAGAGCCGGTGGATTTCCTGACCGGCAGTAACATTCGAAAGTATGACAGAATCCCGGCTCACGGCAGCCGATGTGTCGTCGCAGGAAGATTCGATACCCAGGATGAAAACCGGTTTATGGCTCATTGTTTTGCGTAATTTTGAAAGTCAGACCGGTGAATGTACTGTGAGCCCTCTTTGGATGAAAAAAACAAAGAACAGGCTTAATTCAAGTGTATAACCTTCATGCGCAAAAGTATCAAAAAACTAGGCAAAATAGTATTCTATTTCCTTGGGGTGACCAGCCTGTTGCTGTTCATCTCCTTCCTGCTTTTGCGCACCCCTGCGGTTCAGACCTGGCTTTCAAAAAAACTGGCTGATAATATTTCCCAAAAACTACATACCAGGGTAACGGTTGGCGGTGTGAATTTCGAGTTTTTAAAAACACTCGTGCTCGAAGAGGTGTTCATTGCCGACCGTCACAACGATACAATCATCTGGGCCCCCAAATTAAAGGTTGATATCGGATATCTCGGTTTGCGCGACCACTGGATCGTTCTTGACGACCTGAGCCTGGTCAATGCCAAGATAAAACTGAAGAAGTATAAGGGCGAACATGACATGGCCTACAGCTTCCTGACAGATGCCTTGTCTGGCCCTGATTCAGACACGAAACAGCCAAAAGGGATTCAGTGGAGATTCAACCTGAATACCCTCAATGTTACCAATATGGAATTTGTATACGACTTTAAGCAGAATACAGATACCAGCTGGGGGATGAACTACCGGAATATACATGCCATGGGTGTGAATGCCAGACTGGCCGACATCCATGTTCATGGCGATACGTTGCATACCGAAGTGGTCTATCTCAGCTGTCGTGAACGGTGTGGGTTTATCCTCAAAAGCATGTCGGGTGTAGCAGAGCTCAGCCAGCATAGCGCTGAATTTAAAAATCTTCGGGTACTCACTCCTTCCAGCAATGTGAATACCTATCTGCTTTTTACCTATCACGATCCACATGGCTTTGAAGAATTTGATGACAGTGTGACGATGAAAGCGGTATTCAACCCTTCTGTCGTTGAGATGGCCGATATCGCCTACTTTGCACCTGACCTGCGGGGGATTCATAAACGCCTGGAGCTCAAAAAAGGAAAGGTAGATGGCAAGGTGATCAATCTGAAGGGAAAAGACCTGGAGGTGAGTTTTGGTAAAGCATCAAATTTTATGGGCGACGTTTCCTTCCAGGGCTTGCCTGATATCGACCAGACTTATATCATACTCAAAGCAAAGGCCGTGAGTACCAACACCGATGATCTCGAACAGATGCCGGTACCCCCTTTCCGCAGTGGTGGACTCTTAAAGCTGCCCAGGAATTTCGCTGAACTGGGGAATATACGTTTTCATGGAACCTGGGAAGGGTTCTTCAGTGAGTTTGTGGCCTTCGGCGAATTCGATACAGGGTTGGGCTCTGTCTCCTCCGATATTTCATTGCGCACCAATGCCGATAAGCGTTTGTCGTACAGCGGAAAACTACAGGTGCGTGATTTTAACATAGGCCGATTTTTTGATCTCCCCGGTTTTAACCGTGTTTCAATGAGCGGCGAGTTCAGCGGATCTGATGTCAACGATGTCAATGCCGAGGTCCAATTAAAGAACGGCCTGGTGCAATACCTCGAGCTTAATAAATACACGTATAAAAACATTAAATTCGACGGCGGTTTTTCAAGAAATGAGCTTCGGGGCGGGATGAGTATGGAGGATGATAATATCAGTCTCCGGTATAAGGGGCTTATTGATTTTAAAGGAAAGAAACCCCTCTTTGACTTCACGGCCGAAATTCGGGATGCCAATCTTGCTGCATTGCATTTCTTTCATGGAGGACAGAATGCCATGCTCAGTGTCAAGGCCGATGTGAACCTTGCGGGCGATAACCTGGATAATTTTTTGGGTATTGTCAGGCTCACCGATCTTCGCTATGTACAGGATAAAACGGTGGCCGCTCTTCCCGAACTGGTCATGTTTGCCAATGAAGGCCCTGACCGTAAGATAATTTCACTGAATTCTGATTATATAGATGCCTCGGTATCGGGCCGGTTCACACTTGTCGATTTTGCGGATTATTCGCGTAGGTTGCTTGCCGCCTATCTTCCTGCTTTTTTCAATGCTCCGCTCAAACGGGTCAGAAACGCCGAACAAAATGAGGATTTTACATACAATATCCTGCTTAAAAATACCGATATCATCAGTACTTGCTTCTTCCCCGGTTTAAATGCGGCTCACAATACCAGTATCAACGGAAGTGTGAATACCGAGCTGAAAAAACTGAAGGTGGATGCGGCTTCCAAAGAACTTGGTATACAAGGCATACGCATAGCAGACTGGAACCTGCATGCCCAAAGCCAACCAAACAATGAGCTTTCGATCACCACATCCAGCTCCAGGCTTTTTTTGAACGACAGTATCGGGCTCGACCGTCTGACCCTTTCTACCCGGGAACAAAATGACTCCATCGCCTTTTTGATGGACTGGAAAAACGATTCCCGTAAAAATTATTCGGGCAGCATCAAGGCTGGGATGAAGATCCTTTCTCCGGTTTCTTCGGTTATTAAAATCGAGCGGGCGAAGATTTTTGTAGAAGATTCGCTTTGGAAAGAAAACGGACAGAACCTTGTGAGCATCGATTCCTCCCGTATCGGGTTTCAGGATTTCAGCCTTTCCAACAACCTCCAGGTGTTGTTGCTAAACGGGGTCATCTCGAAAGATAAGAACGATTATCTTTCAATTGCCGTGAATAAATTCAATCTGGCCGGTCTGAACTCTCTGCTCCGTTCTGATGGACTGAGCCTGAAGGGCCTGATCGACAGCCGCACATCGGTTTCTGATCTCTACCACAATGTCATCTTCACCAGCTCATCGTCTTTCAGTTCACTTCGTGTGAACAATGATACCATTGGGAGCGGGGTTCTTGAATCGATCTGGGATAAGAAAAAAGAAGGGATCTATCTGCATGGAAGCTTTTCGAGAGGCGTTTTTACCGATCTGCTTTTTTCCGGAAACTATTATCCTTCGCGTGAAAACAACAGCCTCGACTTCGAGATTAACATCGACCGTATGAACCTCAGTATCTTTAAGCCTTATGTGCAGGATTACTGTAAAAATTTCGAGGGCCATTTCTCTGGCAATCTGGGGCTGAAGGGGTCCCTGCATAAACCCATCCTGATTGGCAGTGTCACGGCAACAGGCGAGAAAGTAACATTTACCTACCTCAATACCAATTACCATTTTAAAGACCAGGTCATCACCCTCGAAGAACATGCCTTTGTGATGTCAGATTTTGTGATCCTCGATGAATATGGCAATGAGGCCGTCGTCAGAAATGGACGGCTTACACATGATAATTTCAGGAATTTTTATTTGAATTTCCCGATTGATACGAAGGGTTTTATGTGCCTGAATACAACCGAAGCCGATAATTCTGATTATTACGGAACCGCTTTTGCCTCTGGCCCTGTTACCGTGAGCGGCACCGTAGATCAGCTCAACATCGAGGCCAATGTAAAGACCGAAAAGAATTTCGATAAACGCACCAACCGTACGCATTACACCAACATCAATATTCCGCTCGAGAACACCCAGGAGGTATCACAGACCAATTTTATCCGGTTCGTAAAAAAGGATTCGCTGAAATTCAAACGAAACAGCATCTACAACGTAAACATGAACGGCATCAGCCTGAATTTTAACCTGGAGGTCACCCCTGATGCAAACATCCAGCTGATATTCGATCAAAAAACCGGTGATGTGATAAAGGCAAAAGGACAGGGCAATGTGCAGATGAATATCAATACCTTGGGTAAATTCACCATGCTGGGCGATTATTCGATCGAATCGGGTGAATACCTTTTTACCCTGAGAAATCTTATCAATAAAAAATTCAAAATTGAAAAAGGCGGCACCATCAGCTGGGCTGGAGAGCCTAAAGACGCAAGCATTAACCTCAAGGCCGATTACCAGCTCCGCGCCAGTCTCAAACCGGTGGTCCAGACGGATACTTCGGGCCGGCGATATCCGGTGAATTGTATCATGTCGCTCAGCGGAAACCTGTTGCAGCCAGCATTGAGTTTTGAAATTGAGATACCCACTGTGGATGAGACAACGCAGCAGGAGGTCAAACGAAATATCAACAACGAGCAGGAGGTTAACCGTCAGGTATTGGCCTTGTTGGTGATGAACAACTTTGTGGCCCCGCTTGGTTTTGATGCCCAGAATACGGGCACCACTGCGGTGAATGCAACCACAAGCGAGCTGTTATCGAATCAGCTTAGCAACTGGCTTTCGCAAATCAGCAACGATTTTGACCTCAGCGTTAAGTACAGGCCGGCAACCGATGCCGCCACACGTGATGAGATGGAACTGGCCATGTCTACCCAGGTGCTGAACGACCGTTTAGTGGTTGACGGCACGGTAATCAGCGGTGCCACCAACCCGAAGAACCCCGGCACCAGCAATACTGTTGGCGACTTAAGCGTTGAATACAAGCTCACCAAGAACGGGAAACTGCGTCTTAAAGCCTATAACAAAACAAACGACAATACCGTACTCAATGCCGACGCCCCTTACTCCCAGGGCGTTGGTCTTACCTATAAAGAAGATTTCAATACGTTTGATGAGCTGCTGAAGAGATACCGGGAAAAGGTGTTGCAGTTTTTTGGGAAAAAGAAAGAAGAATAAAAAGAATTGGGATTTGGGAATTATGATTTTGGATTTAATGAAAGATTTTAGATTTATTTGATAATTTATTTTGATTTTGGTTTGAATAATTTCAACTTTTTCCTGTTAAAATCCAAAATTCAAAATCCCAATTTTAATCTTTAAACTTCAACGAATGCCCCATCTTGTCTCGTTTGGTAACGAGATATTCCCGGTTATGTTTATTCGGTTGAATTTCTATAGAAACGGTCTCCACAATTTCGAGACCATAACCTAACAGACCGGCCCGTTTCTTGGGGTTGTTGCTCAGAAGGCGTATTTTAGAAACATTCAGATCGCGCAGTATTTGAGCGCCTACGCCATAATCGCGTTCATCCATTTTGAAGCCGAGTTCGATATTTGCTTCTACCGTGTCCATGCCTTCTTCCTGAAGTTTGTAGGCTTTGAGTTTATTGAGCAGGCCTATACCCCGGCCTTCCTGATTCATGTACACAATCACCCCTTTGCCGGCTTTCTCGATCATTTCCATGGAAGCGTGTAATTGTGCTCCACAGTCGCACCGGCAGGACCCAAAAATATCACCTGTCAGACACGAAGAGTGTACGCGTACGAGGATTGGTTCATTTTTGTGCCAGGTTCCCTTTACGAGCGCCAGGTGTTCCTGACCGGTGGTGGTTTGTTGGTAGGCAACAAGATCGAAATCGCCCCAGGCGGTGGGCATCTTAACAGTCACCTCCCGGTTGATGATGGTTTCCTGTTGAAGCCGGTATTCGATGAGATCCTTAATGGAGATGATTTTCAGGTCAAACTTACGTGCAATCTCGAGCAGTTCGGGCAAACGGGCCATCGTTCCATCTGCATTCATGATTTCTACCAACGCGCCCACCGGTTCAAAACCTGCGAGCCGGGCCATGTCGATCGTGGCTTCGGTATGACCGGCACGACGTAAGACTCCACCCTTTTTTGCCTTCAATGGAAAGATATGACCAGGTTTCCCGAATTCATCGGGCTTTATGTTAGGGTCGATCAGGGCTTTGATGGTCTTTGAGCGGTCGCTCGCAGAAATACCGGTGCTGCAGCCATGACCGAGCAAATCAATAGAAACAGTGAAGGGTGTGGTATGTACCGAAGTATTGTTGCTTACCATCATCTCCAGACCGAGCTCTTCGGCACGGTCTTCAATGATGGGCGCACAGATCAGCCCCCGGCCATGAGTAGCCATGAAATTGATGACTTCGGGGGTAACATTTCGGGCTGCGGTGATGAAATCGCCTTCATTCTCACGGTCTTCGTCATCCACCACGATAATCACTTTTCCTTCGCGTATGGCTGTTATCGCTTCTTCAGTACTGTTCAGGACACTCTTCATGGGGTTGTTGAATTTAGGGCAAAGATAGGAAAATGCAGTCTCACTCTGTCAGCATTCAGTGCGACCTTGATAGTATACGTACGGTCTGTTTTCGAAGACATACGAGCGAATTCAATCTACAAAGACCTGCTTTAACGCAATTCTTTGGGGCGCTCTGAACCGCGTAATTGGCGGGTTCCCACAGATTTCGTAAACTTGCAGCCTAATCCGGACCAAGATTGAAACTATTCCCCAATATTGTTCATGCCGTTATCCGTTCGCTGACCGAAATCTTTGATGAAAAGAAATATGCCGACAAGGTAATCGAGAAGACCCTCAAATCAAATCCGCGCTGGGGGGCACGCGACCGGCGTTTTATTGCCGAAACAACCTACGAAATTGTACGTTGGTGGCGTTTGTTACGCGAAGTTTGCGATGCATCGGAGACAGATCATTGGTCGGTTTTTGGGGCATTCTGTATTCTCAACGAGATTGAAATACCGCAATGGGAAGAATTCAAACACCTGCGGCCCGAAAAGATCCAGAAAGCCTATGCCAATCTGCAACCGATCCGCCGCTTGCGCGAATCGATCCCCGACTGGCTCGATAAACTGGGCGAACGCGAACTGGGCGACAAATGGGAACGGGAGCTTCAATCGCTCAACCATACGGCCGATGTTGCATTGCGTGTAAATACCTTGAAAACAAACAAGGAGACCTTAGTGCGTCTGCTCGATCTGCAGGATATGGAAACTGTTTCGGTTGAAGGCGTAGATGATGCCCTGGTGCTGAAACGCCGTCAGAACATGTTTCGCATTCCTCAGTTTAAGGAAGGTTTTTTTGAGATACAGGATACCTCTTCACAGCGCGTCGGAAAATTCATGGATGTCAGACCCGGGATGCGTGTAATCGATGCCTGCGCAGGAGCAGGAGGGAAGTCGCTTCACCTGGCTGCCTTGATGCAGAACAAAGGCAAGATCATTTCGCTCGATATTGCGCAATGGAAACTGGATGAGCTGATGAAACGCGCCAGAAGGGCCGGGGCTTTTAATATAGAGCCCAAGCTGGTTGATTCTGTAAAAGCCATCAAACGGCTGGATGCTTCGGCCGACAGGCTGTTGCTGGATGTGCCCTGTTCTGGACTGGGTGTGCTTAGGCGTAACCCCGATGCTAAATGGAAGCTCAGTATGGAACGGATTGAAGAAGTAAAAGTGCTCCAGGCTGAAATTCTGCGAAATTATTCACCCATGCTAAAATCAGATGGGGTGATGGTTTATTCGACCTGTAGTTTTCTGCCTTCCGAAAATGGGGAACAGGTACGTGCTTTTATTGCCGAACAAAAAGGGGGATTTGAATTGATAAACGAACAAAGTATTCTCCCGTCATCAGGTTCTGACGGATTTTATATGGCTTCTTTACGGAGAAAGGAAATTAATAGAATCGAAGGATAAGTCAACCCGATATCAGATACGATTTATCTGAGCAATTCATTGGGTTTTACTTTTTTTTATCTTAAATTTGACTTACTCATACTCCAAATAAAAAATCTCTGAAATGAGTGTTATCCTTACCGCTGTTGCCGAGCTTTCGTATATGTCCGAAGGAATCCTTGTGACTCGTTTGTTGGAGGATGCCGACATTACCTACGAAAATTCGGTTGATAATTTTAAGACAGCCATGACGCTCACCGGTGGTAAGCGGTATGCTGCTTTTACGGATGCCCGGGCCAGTATCTCCATTTCCAAAGAAGCGCTCGAATATGGCAGCAGTGAGGAAGCCAATCATTTTTTAATTGCACAGGCCATTCTTATCACCTCCCTTCCGAATCGTATCCTCGGTAATTTTATGATCAAATTTCACAAGCCCCAGGCGCCTACCAAGCTTTTCTCCGATCAGGAACAGGCTTTGAAATGGCTGAGGGAGCAGTTGGTTCTCGAAGATGAGCGAAACACCCCTGAAAAGAAAAAGGTTTCTACTTTTTTAAGGAAATCCTAAGGAGTTTCTTCTGTAATCGCCACGCACTTAAAACATACCCTTTTGGGAGCTACATGTTAAGCGTTGATGGATACTCTGGAGTAGGAGCGCTAAGCGCCGAAATGGTTGCGAACGAATATTCAAAATCGAAGAGTTCTGTATTCACCGCAAAATTTCAGCCTCTGCCATGTGCCCCCCAATTACGATAGCTCACAAGGTTTTTGAAATTGGAATAACCAACTGAATCAGTTGGGTGAACCACTTCCTTCTAATCGTGTTAAATACGAATTCAAATTCGTGGAAAATCTCCTGGAAGGATCTGATCTGAGCGGAGTAACCCTTTTTTATGTATTTTCTTCGAACAGTTGAACCTCTACTCATTCGTTTTCCTGTTCGTCTTTCCATCCTTCATCTTTCTTCTTCCTCTCTTAAACCAATTTCGGATCTTCCCCAAAATGGTATCTTCCACAAACGACGGACAATCGGGAAAAGCTTCTGAACCAGCGCCCGGCTTGAATATGCCTGTCAGCAGTTGTTTGTAGTGTTTGTCGTTTTTGCATTGTTGAAAAAAGAGGCCCCAGATTGGCAGGGCCATGTGTGCTCCCTGCCCCAGGGTAAGATTGGTGAAATGCACTTCGGGGCTCTCGGCCCCAACCCAGGCCCCGGCAACGAGGTCGGGGGTGAACCCGATGAACCATCCATCGGCTTCATTTTGGGTGGTGCCTGTTTTGCCGGCTATCTGTCCCTCGAGGTGATACGTATCGCGTAATCCATGCGCGGTGCCCTCATCGATCACACCCCGGAGCATACGATCCATAAAATAGGCTGTTTCGGGGCTGAAGGCGCGTGAGCCGATGTTACGCCCGGCGCTGTATATCACTTTCCCGTTTTTGTCTTCGATGCGGGTAATGCACACTTCGGCTTTTGTCACTCCTCCGTTTGGAAAATCGCAATAGGCCCTTACCATCTCCAGTAAGCTCAGATCGGCCACACCCAGGGCGATGGAGGGCACAGCCGGTATTGCATCGGTGATCCCCATTTTATGCGCCATCCGTATTGTATTGCTGATGCCTGCACGGAGCAGGACTTCTACCGAGACCACATTCACCGAGTGCGCCAAGGCGCCTTTGAGCGAATACTTCCCGCCGTACTTTCCATCGGCATTGGAAGGCGACCAGCCCCCGAACTGCTCATACACCTTTTGTTCGTTTTTTACATAATCACAGGGACTCATGCCTTGCTCCAGGGCGGTTGCATAGACAATGGGTTTAAACGTACTGCCCACCTGGCGTCTTGCGTTTATGTGATCGTATTCGGAATAATAATAATCGTCGCCTCCTATGTAGACTTTCACTTCGCCTGTATTTGGGTTCATTGCCATGAAAGCGGCTTGCAGGATTTTTTCGGTATACTTTACCGAATCCATTGCCGAACAAAAGCTGGTATGCCCACCTTTCCAGTCGAACAGCTCGGTTTCCTGAGGGGTTTTAAAAGCCCGGAGGATTTCGGCTTCGTTCATACCCTGTGCCAGCAGGCTTTTAAAACGTTTAGAATTTTTTATGCCACGGGTGATGAGGGTATTGTCTCTTCCCCAGGGTTCGGCATGGGCCCAGTATTTCTCAAATTGCTCCTGCAGCATCTGCATATGCATCTTTACCGCCTTCATCGCATAGAGCTGTAGCCGGGAGTCGAGGGTGGTGTATATTTTCAACCCGTCGGTATAGAGGTTATAGGGTTTGCCCTCGGGGTTGCGGAGCGAATCGAGCAGACCGGTGACGATGGGTTCTATATGGCTCACAAAATACGGGGCCACCACGCCTGCCGGTCCTTTGCGAAAATAATGCAGGAGGAGGGGCAGTTTCTTGAGCGAATCGGCTACCGTCAGGCTCAGATACCCATGCAGATGCATGTTGTCGATCACTACATTTCTCCTCCCCAGGGCCAGCTCGGGGTGGGTGCGGGGGTTATAACGCGTAGGCGATTTAAGCATACCCACCAGCACAGCCGCTTCTTCGATGCGGAGCGAATCGGCGCGGCGGTTGAAAAAACGGACCGATGCATTTTCAAAACCATAGGTGTCTTCGCCTACCGAAACGGTATTGAGGTAGAGGGCGAGGATTTCCTGTTGTAAATAAACTTTATTAAATCTTACTGCATGAATGGCTTCCTTGATTTTGTTTACAGGCATACTTAGCATCCCATGGTCTTCGCGGTGGAGGAGGTTTTTTGCCAGCTGCTGGGCGATGGTGCTGCCTCCACCCGAATTCTTTTCGCGGAGCAAGAGTGTTTTAAAGAATACACGCATCAGACCGCGGGTGTCTACACCGTTGTGTTCATAGAAACGTGCATCTTCGGTGGCAATCAGGGCATTGACAATGTAGGAGGGCAGGTGTTTGGACGAAATATTGCTGCGGTTTTCCCAATAATAACTGCCTATAAGCTGTTTGTCGGCCGAATACACTTCAGAAGCCAGGTAGTTTTGGAGGCTTTTCAGCTCCTTACCGGTATATATTTTGCCAAAGGCCCCCCAGTAAACGAGACAGAAAAAACAGAGTGGGATAAAAAACAAAATTGCCACGCATAAGGAAGTGCGCAGTAGAATCTTTTTAAGTTTAGGAGTTAGAATCTGTTTTACGTTGTCTGTCATAGTCTCCCGGAAGGATGTCGGTATTCAAGGTGAGAAATAGTTGCCTGATATGCTGCACGGCTCGAAATCTCAGTCTCAATCCCCAATCCCAAATATTTCTCAAAGGTAATCCACCGCGTGTGGCCCTTCGTTAAAGAGCAGATCGGCGATGCTTAAATTGGGCAGGAACCCGTATTTGGGTTCGAATACCTGAGGGTATGGTTTGATGTGGAAAAGGGTGTCGGTAACAAAAGGTGTTTTAGGTGAAATCAATCCACGCATATCGGTTGTGGCAGGAGGTGTTTTTTCGTAGGAGGCAGTAAAATGTATCACCGGTTTTAGTTTGATGAGCCTAAGCACCACCTCCTGGATTGCGAGATTATATTCGGCTAAAAATTCAAATTGGGGGCCTTTATAAAATCCTGAAAATTCATCTTCGTAATGTTCAAAATAAGGAGAGCTGCGGTAGGCCGATTCGAGGGTTTTCCAATGCAGATCCTGCCAGGGAGCATCGTACGAGATGCGGATGTCCTTGGTTGGGGTACGCTCGGGATGTTTTTTGAGGGGGATGATGAGTTTCATCCTCCCGTTCGAATCGCAGATCTCCGTACGGGTCCGATAGGTTTGTTTTGGAAAATGCTCGTGCAGCTCTATCAGACAGTCATGACCGCTGGCCAGTTTTGAATAGTATTGAATGGGGGCAAAATACAGACAGGGTAATAAGAGGGTTTGGGGGGATGAAATAGCTGAGTGATCGGTATCCACAGGATGAGCGTTCTGTTTGTGACGGTAACAAAGATAGCAGAAGAAAGCGTTCGGTTCGGCCCCGGCTCATTCTTGTAATACGCCAAGCCGGTAACGGCAGGCGTCAGTAAAGGGGCTGTAAGGAGGAGGAGCTGATCTTCGGCACACAACTGGTGCGGCAGTTAACTCAGGCAGAAGAGGGAGGATGTGGATCTGCACAGGGAGTGCCAGTGTCAAAAGCCAGGGCGCTCAGATTGAGAAAGCGCCAAACGTTGGTCAAACCAGTATGTCTAGTGACAGTATGTCGTTTTTCAATTGGGCGCCTCGTATGGCAGTTGCATTACGTTGTATATCAGTTGCATCACGATGTGTTGTCACTGCCGGTGTTGTTTGTCTGAAAATATAGCCCCTTTGCGAATGTTTTCAGAATCTTGCGTAGCAGAGAGGCTGTCGCGTGTATTTATGAAGGAAAAGAATGATTGGCATTCCCGTTCCATCTCAAACAGGATTTTGCAATTCTTCAGAAAAGTTTCTCCTTTTCTTGTTCCGGACTTATGCTGTCAGCCATTTGAGTGGGAAGGCCAATTCCTGATGAATAATGTGGGATAAACCCAACATG
>JABDAO010000068.1 GCA_013289095.1 Bacteroidota bacterium
TTTGTCCGTTTGTTGAGATAGGCCAGATCGGTATATTTTTCGGTTATCGGTTCTGAAGGGCGCAGCTCGCTTACCGATTTAACAACCGCAACTTTCTTGATAAGGCCTACTATTTTGCTGTACAACAACCGTTCGTCAACCGGTTTGGCTATGTAATCATTCATGCCCACCGATTTGCATTTTGCGAGATCTACTGTTGTTACATCAGCCGTCAATGCAATAATAGGGATTTGCAACTTCAGGGTGTTGCGTATATACTCTGTGGCATCAAATCCGTTCATTTCGGGCATCTGGAGGTCCATAAAGATCACAGCAAAGGTCTCGTTCTGGAGTTTTTGAATGGCAATCTTCCCGTTTGCGGCCAGCTCACAGCCAAAGCCAAAGTCGTCGAGCAGGGTTTTCATCAAAAGCTGATTAAGCGCGATGTCTTCCACGACCAGGATTTTGATGCTCCTGATTTCCGAATCGAGCTCGAGCGCCGCTGTGTCGAGTTCGGCTTCGGCCTTTGTTTTTAGAAAGTCTAATACAAAGCTAAAGGTGGTTCCTACATCAAGCGTGCTTTCAACCCGAATCGTCCCGCCCTGGGGCTCGACAAGCTGTTTTACGATGGCAAGGCCCAGGCCTGTGCCTCCATATAAACGGGAAGTGCCGCTGGAGGCTTGCTGGAAATTTTCAAAGATTTTCTCGATTTTGTTTTTTGCAATTCCTATGCCCGTGTCACTCACAGAAAATTCGATGGTGGCCATTTCATCCGTTTCCTTGAGCAGATCTACACTTACTGTGATGGCGCCTTTGTTTGTAAATTTTACGGCATTGCTCACCAGATTGAGGATGATCTGATGCAGACGTACGGGGTCGCCTACCAATACCTCTGGTATGTGGTGGTCGTATTTGGTAACCAGCTCCAGGTTTTTTTCCTGGATTTTTGTCTCGAACAAATGCAGCATGGCCGAAATCGAAAGCGACATTTTAAAGGGGGTCTGCGTAAACGTCATTTTGCCGGCATCTACCTTTGCCAGGTCGAGGATATCGTTGATCAGAACGATGAGTGCATCTCCGCTTATTTTAATGGCCGAGAGATATTCTTTTTGTTTGGTTGTAAGCTCGGTTTTCAGGACCACTTTTGTGAACCCGATGATTGCATTCATGGGAGTGCGTATTTCATGGCTCATGTTAGAGAGGAACTGTTGTTTTGCTTTCACCGCATCTTCTGCAATGCGGGTGGCGCTTTCGGCCTTGCTCTTTGCCACTTCGGCAATCTCGGTGGCCAGTTCAGCAAAGACTTTGGCTTCGATCAGTTCGGTTGCAATTCGTTTCTGATCGGTTACATCCCTCGCCACGATCACAACACCCAGTACATTTCCATGGTCATCGCGGTAAACCGATCCGTTGAACCTCACATCAGTGAGTTTGCCTTCCTTATGCCGGAGCGTGAGTGGTGAATCGGCCACAGATCCTTTGGCAAATACTTCCTGGTATACTTCTCTTGCTTTCTGGGGTTCTGTAAAATAATCAAAGAAATCAGTGCCGGTAAGTTTCTCGCGGGTGATGCCCGTAATGTTTACAGTGGCCTGGTTCATGTCGGTTATTTTCCCTTCGGGGCTTATCGTCACCAAGGGGTCAAGGCTGGCCTCGATAAGGCTCAGCGAATATTTTGAAAGGAGTTTTTGAGCCGTCACGTCGCGGGCAACAATAACCACCCCGAGAACATTTCCTCTATCATCTTTATAAACCGATCCGTTGAACAACACATCCGTAAGCTTCCCATTGCGGTGGCGGAGGGTGAGCGGCGAATCGGCCACAGAGCCCATTGCAAAGACCTCCTGGTAGACTTCCCGCGCTTTTTGGGGTTCGGTAAAATAATCGAAGAAATCTGTTCCGGTTAATTGGGCACGGCTCATCCCGGTAATGTTGGCCGTGGCCTCGTTCATATCGGTAATCTTTCCTTCGGTGTTGATGGTCACTAAGGGGTCGAGACTGGCTTCGATCAGGCTTCGGGCATACTGGCTTTCAAGTCTCTTTGCTGTTTCCATTGTCATATAGTATCGTGATTTGTCAGTTCAGTTTTGCGTTATTCTCGGGATCGCCAATATCTTCGATGGGTGTACGTTTTCGGTCTTTCAATTGTTTGAAATGCGAAGGCGTCAGTCCGGTTACCTTCTTGAACTGGTTTGAAAGATGGGCCACGCTGCTATAATGCAGCTTGTAGGAAATTTCGGTGAGATTAAGTTCTTCGTATAACAACAATTCTTTCACCTTTTCAATTTTATGAATGATGATGAATTGCTGAATGGTGATGCCCTTTACTTCCGAAAAAAGATTGGAGAGGTAGGTATAATCATATTTCAATTTTTCGCTGATGTAGTCAGAATAGTTTGTTTTGGGGGCTTCTTCAGAATAGTGGATCATTTCGGTAATCACGTTCTTGATCCGTTCGATGAGTACCGCCCGTTTGTCGTCCATCAGTTCAAGCCCTGAAACGAGGAGCGCTGCTTTCAGATCTTCTCTTTGCTCGGGCGAAATGGATTCCATAATTTCCACTTCTCCCAGGTCTACTACAATAAAATGAAGCCCCAGGCTTTTCAGGGCATCTTTTACCGCCATCTTGCAGCGGGTACTCACCATGTACTTGATATATAGCTTCAAAAAGTCTGGGTTTTATTGGGCGACAGTCAAAGATGGTCAGGTTTGAGCAGTAAATCGTTACGAATGCAAACAAAAGAGTTACATATATCACACATATATTGGCAAAATAGCCATTATCACGCATTATGCATTAGAAGCAGGCATTCGCGCTCAAAAGGCCAGCAGCACAACGAACCTGCGGGATAACCCATCCCGATGACTATCAGTACCGCGCAAATCCGAACACACTGTGCATTAACGCACAAGCCATCTAATGCACAATCTGGGATTATGCAGGGTATGAACCACACGGAGCCCAGGTTTCTGTTTTGGGGAGGCAAGTGACCGGCATTTGCGGTACGGCTGACAGGTCAGGAAACGAGAGAGGCATCTGAAGCGAATGACTCTGCTATTAAACGTGTTGCCGGCTGTTTAAAGTCACGTCTATTGCTTCCATCAGAGTTTCCATTTGGAATGGTTTGATCAGGTAGGCTTTGGCCCCCAGTTTAAGAGCATCTTCTTTTTCTGAATTTTCAGAAAGGGATGTGCTGAAGATAAACGGGATACCGGCAGTTTGTGCATTGCATGAAAGTTTTTGAAACACCTCTGTGCCGTCCATATCTGTCATCAGTATGTCGCAGATGATGAGGTCGGGGTTTACCCGGATGGCAAGTTCCAGGCCGTCCTTGCCGGTGCTTGAGACAAAAATACGGTAACCCTCCAATTCCAAATATTCGCATAGGTTTTCCAAAATGGAAAGCGTGTCCTCAATCAACAAAATAGTTTTCATGTTGTCTGTGCTTGAGTTATATGTATTACATGCCTTTTGAAGATGCGTTACTGTGATAACGGGAATAATTGGTCAGAAATGCCTGTAATGACTCAGAATAAGCCCTCAGAGCCTGGATAGCCAGGGCAGAATCTTTTGACCCGGTGGCTCTCAGCGGCATTTCTCCCAGGTAGGCGGTCAATTCTGGAAACGTTTCTTCGATTTTCAGTTTTGTGTTCAGGATATCCATAAAAATCCGGTTTTCAATTTCCATAACGCGTGTTTTAAAAAGGTTTCAAGCTGCTATCTGGGATGTCCTTCTCCGTGGGCCGGTGCAGCGTTATGTTGTGGGGCTGCATGTTGTTGTTGCGGAGCTGAGCGCTGCTGACTTGGTGCATTTCGCTGTTCGGCCGGGGCAGCGTGCTGTTGTTGGGGCTGAGGATTGTGTTGGGCCGGTGTCGTGTTTTGTTTCACCGGCGCCTGAGCATGTTGATTTTGTGCCGGCGCCGTTTGTTTTACACCCGATCGGCCTGGGGCAGCTGAATGATTTTGATCGCCTGCAACCCGGCTCATGCCTTGTGTGGAAGGTTTTCCTTTATTAGAGGTGGCAAACTGGCTGCGGTTGTTCGCTGCAGCCTGCTCATGCGTATGCTGCGCCGCGCTGGCCTGGATGTGATTTTCTTTCATGATCTGACGCTGATTATCTGTAGGTCTGGCGGTCACGCCTCCCGCTCCGTTAAAGCTGGACCGGTTTCCGGAACCGGCATGAACCTCGGCACGGTTTACATAGGTATTGTGAACGATGTTTACATTGACATTGCTTACGGCAGTGTTATACTGAAATGCGCCGTGGTCCCAGTGTCCACCTGAATATCCGTCACCATCATAGCCATGACCGTAACAGACCCCTCCATAATAACCGATATGTGCCCCCCAATATCCGGCGCTCCATCCATAATACCCACCGGCATAGCCCCAGTAACCGGGAGTCCATAAGAAACCGGTTTGAGCAGGAACGATCCATACTCCGGGAACCCAGTAATAGTCATCGAAACCGTAAGCCCAATAGCCGGGTACCCAGAGATACCCTTCTACCGGGCAGGCAGGCTGCACATAGACTGGGATTAAAGGAGGCGCTACCGAAATTTGCACACTCAGCTGTGCAAAGCTGGTTGTTCTTGATGCCAGCAGACAGGTAAGAAGGACGATTAGAACTGTACATTTTTTCATGTGTTTGTAGGTAATTTGTTGACTCTTCTGCCCGACGCTTGAAGCTTTGCCACCTGGTTTGATAAGTCCGGCAAAGCAAAAGTCATCAAATCTTCTGCAAATGGGTTACACCCTCTTTGAATTTAGTTGCATAAATCACAGAACAAGTCCCAAAAACGGTCTTCTGTCCAGGCCGCGCCCGAACCAGAAAAACTGGTATCTTTCGGATACAATCACTGTCTATGCTACGTTTCACTTCTGCATTTATTTGCGTCCTGCATCTTTGCGGTGTGTTGATGTATTTGCCCGGCAACGCCCAGCAAACCAAGGTTGATATGCTGCAGCAACAACTCCTTACCTCCAAACAAGACACCAGCAGGGCAAATCTGCTGTCTGATCTTGCTCAGGAGCTTTGCTTTCGGGGAGACTATGAAGCGGCACAGCAGCAAGCTGTTGCTTCGCTCACGCTCTCACGGGCTCTTCAATTCCAGGCAGGCATGGCCAGGGCGTTGAACCACTGCGGAACTATCCTGCGCAGTCAGGGCAATTACCGGGAAGCGCTACAGAAGCATACGGAGGCGCTTAAAATAGCAGAATCGACCGGCAACAAAAAGCTCCTTGCCACAACTACCCAAAACATAGGCATTGTGTACGATTATGAAGGGAAATACCCGGAAGCGCTCAAGTACTATTTCTCGGCGCTGCGGCAATTTGAAGCCTTGGGCGATAAGCGTGGTATCGCATCCTCGCACAATGACCTGGGGATTATTTATTTCAGTCAGGCCAATTATACGGATGCCCTGAACAATTATGAACTGTCATTGAAACTTCGGACAGCGTTGGGCGATAAACAAGGCATGGCCGATCTGTACAACAACATGGGCAATGTGTTCTGGCGCCAGCATAAATACGAGCTGGCGCTGCGCTATCATCAAACTTGTCTGGGCATTGTGATTGAAACCGGAAACAAGAAAAGCATTGCAAATTCAAACGGCAATATCGGGAATGTGTATTTCGACGAGGGGAAATACACCGAAGCCTTAGGCTACTATAAAGAAGAATCAACAATTGAGGAATCGCTCGGCGATCACTCGGGCATGAGCACGGCATATGGAAACCTGGCCCTTGCCTATGCGAACATGAAAAGGATCAGCGAAGCCGGGGAATATGCCGTCAAAGCGCTGGCCCTGGCTAAACAAACCGGTTCGCTTGATGATCTTGCCGTAGCCTATCTGGGGGCGAGCCAGGTTTATGAAATCCTGGGTAAAGAGAAGGAGGCCCTGATGAATTATAAAAGCTATGTCTGTACGAGAGACAGCTTGTTGAACAAAGAAAATACACGCAAAAGCGTACAACAACAGATGCAGTACGAATTCGATAGCAAAGATGCACGCACCCGGGCCGATCAGGAAAAGAAAGATGTGAGACAACGTCTCATCCGATACTCGCTCTCCGCAGGATTTGCCTTGATGGTGATCCTGGCCCTGGTTATCTTCAGAAGTTTTAGACAAAAACAAAAGGCCAACGAACTCCTCACCAGCCAGAAACAAGAGATCGCCCATCAGAAAGATGTCATCGAGGAAAAGCAACGCGAAACACTCGACAGCATTCATTATGCCCGCCGCATCCAGCATGCGATGCTTACTTCGCAGAAATATATAGAAGAACATGTACCCGGGTGCTTTCTGTTTTTCCAACCCAAGGACATCGTAAGCGGCGATTTCTACTGGGCGCTGAATACGACAACTCCCCATGGAAGTTTGTTCTACCTGGCAACGGCCGACTGTACCGGGCATGGTGTTCCGGGGGCTTTCATGAGCATGCTGGGAATCAATTTCCTGAATGAGATAGTCATTGAACGAGGCATCACCCGACCTCATCTGATCCTCGACAAGCTCCGTGACGAGATCATCCATGCGCTCAACCCCGAAGGCACATCCGAAGAAGCAAAGGATGGTATGGATGCCGTTTTATGCGCGTTTGATTTTGCTGCTAAAAAACTTTACTATGCCGCGGCCAACAATAGTTTTTATATCGTACGGAATAAACAACTGGTCATCTGTCCGGCCGATAAAATGCCAGTGGGGAAATACCATGGCGAGCCGCCGTCTTTTACAGCGCACACCGTTTCTCTTGAACCCGGCGACCTGGTCTACACCTTTACAGATGGCTTTGCCGACCAATTTGGAGGGCCAAAAGGAAAAAAATTGAAATACAAATCTTTTGAAGAGAAACTCCTTTCGGTCTCCCATTTGCCGATGGCAGAACAAAAAAAAGAGCTTAATACCATGTTTCAGATATGGAAATCAGATTACGAACAAGTGGATGATGTGCTTGTAATAGGTATTCGGATATAGGCTGCACCGCCTGGGTTTCTTCCTGATAAACGTGTATTCGTTCATCCTATCAGATTGAGGGCATCTCTAATAACTCCACTTTATAGACCTCTCCCTGTCCCTCTCCGCCTCAGGCGGAAGGGAATGTTTGGAAGGGGTTATTAGAGATGCCCTTGATTCTGTTTTCTCTTCAGCAGTTCTGACCGATCTTAACACCAACTTCCTGCAAATCAACAAAGGACACCGATGATCCGCTTGGACAGATCCGCGCTCCCGGCAAAAGACAGGTATAAACCGGGATCTTGCATTAGCCGTGTAACAGGCAAATGCAAAGTGCGTTAAGCCTTGTGTGTGTCTTGATGGTCCCGATAAACATCGGGAGACGGGTTATCCCGCTGGGTGCATATGCTGTCAGCCTTTTGAGCGGGAAGGCCGATTCCTAATGAATAATGGGGGATAAACCTTCGGGAGGGGCGAGCCGCTCCTAAGCCAGCTTTATTTCCTTAGTTTTTTGTAGAGGCTGGCAACTTCAAAGACAGCAAAGAGAAAATAGAGACCAAGAAAATAAATGGCGATAACCCGGGCATTCTCGCGGTGTGTAATCAGGATGACAATCAGAAAGAGCATGTAAACCAGGAGTTTAAGGCCGGTCATCCCCATGAATTTCCCGACAAACGCTTTTCCATCACCGGCGGAGGCTTTGATCAGATACTGATGAACAAGACCCGTGGTAAAAGCAAAAAAGAGAAGAATGAACCAGGAAATCGTATCGTGGTAGGCAGCCGGGGAAAACATGTTCCAGCAAAACAGAAAAACGGCACAGACAAGTGTGAAGACCAGAAGTTTCAGGTTGAATTCTTTCATCAGCCGCGAAGATAGGGATAAGTTGGTATTCTGCCTACCTGGCAGGAGTGGTCTATGTTCCGGGCAGATTCGCAGGGAATCAAAACAGAATGCGTAACCGGAGGTGTTCCTATGCAGACTGGTTTCCTGAATTATCCTGTAGATGGCTAAACCTTATCAGAAAGACGAGGGAGCAGGGTTTTATTTTTTCTTTAGAAAATCTTTAATAAAATACCAAAGCGCCAGGAAGACCCCGAATAAAGAAAGCACGAGCGTAAATATGGGAATTTTAAAAGCCAGCCAACCGTCTATCCAGTGCCCGGCCATGACGCCTGCGCCCATGATGGCGGCCATCTGTAAGCCCATGCCTGAGTATTTCAGAAACTCAGTAGGCGGCTGCTTTTTCTTTGGTTGTTTGGTTTGCTCCTCCTCCATGCTTCATGTCTTTTACCACCCCACCCATGCTGCAGGAACCGGTGAAATCTGCACCGGGCTCGATGGATAGTTTGTTGGTTACGAGATCGCCCGACAATTTTGCGGTTGATTTCAGCGAAAGCAATTCGGATACGGTAACCTTGGCACGGATGGTGCCCGAAATATCTGCGTTTTGACAAACAACTTCTCCGTCAACCACACCGGTAGCACCTACTACCAGTTTACCCTTTACATTGATAGAACCTTTGATGTTGCCGTCAATACGTATGTCTCCATTTGATTTGATATCGCCTTCAATTACAGTACCGGCGCCGATTAGGTTAATAGATGCCGAGTCAGGAGAGTTGGTCTTTGACATACCGTTGGTTTTATTTGAGTTGAACATGTGTTAACTTATTATGAATTCGGGTAAATGTAAGTAAAATACGTCACGAATTCCTTGAAACAGGTCAAAAATCGGCAATTAGTGAACAAATCGATGAAATGTTGATAACAGACACCGGTCTTTAAGGAGTAGGCCGGGCACTCAAAAAGACCCTGTTTAGCCTCCAGATCACTCAGGGGTTTTTATTAAAATAATTTTCGTTGAAGAAAACCTTGTAATCGTCTGAATTCTTGTCATGGAAAAAGATTTTGAAATTGTCGGTTGTAATGATATATACTTCGGCCGAGGTGAGCGGGATGTTTTTGAAGACATCCTTATCCCCTTTTACAAATTCATAATAGGTCATGGCATCCTTCTTATCGGCGAAGTCCTTCACCTGTACAATCTGATAGTCTTCGCTGATCGGAAAGCCGGTAATGCTCAGGTTTTTTGCAGGGAAATATTGCTGGTTGAAATCGCTGAGGTTTGATTTAAATGCATTTGCATCGATGTTCCTGCCTTTGAGCACAATCGCGGCATAATGAGGCACATCTTCCCTCATAAAATATTTATCCTTTTTCTGGGGAGCAGCCGAATCGGCCTTGCTGGCGGCAGCAGCCCCATTCTGCACCCTGCGTATGGCCTCAAGCATGCCTACGGCCTGGTTACGGACATCATCCTTCGGATATTTTACCGTGACTCCGGTCAGGGCATTCTCATAGGCTTTCAGATCGCCGCTGTGACCAATTGCCAGGGCCCTCATGTAGCTAAATTTTGGGGAAATCTTGCTTCCCCCATACAAAGAGTCGGCTGCATCGCAGCGCTGCACCACCTGGGGGTAATCACCGCTGAGAAAGAGGGCATACGTTTCGGTGTAATATCCTTTTATTGAATCTTCACGGGCATGAGAAAGCTTACTGTTTTCGGGGTGTTTGAGCATTTCGGCAAGCGCGGAGTTGGGGTATCTCGTCAGGATGATATCCCTGTTAACGTCTGCCTTTTCCTGGTTCTGCATGCTCAGATAGATGCGATAGAGAAAATAATAGGAGTTCGGAATGTATTTATTATCAGGGAAACGGCTGAGCATTTCTTCGAAGGTAGATCCGGCCTTGGGGTTGTTTAACAAGGCTTCCTTATAGATCATACCGGCATTGTAATAAGCATCTACGATCCGTAGATTTGACTTGTCTGTCGCATCTTTTGTCAGGGGCAATCCCTTGATATAACTGTCTCTTGCCGAGGCTGATGAAGCCGGGCCTTGTTTTTTTATGTCCTTGGCGGTGGCGGCGGTTTTGGTGGTGTCCTGTACATCAGAACTGGCGCTGTTCGGGTCAGAAAAAGAGTTGGTTTCCTTGGTCGCCCTGCGCCAGTCGTCTTCCGATTTGCGGTCGCCCCATTTCTTTTTGAAATCGGTTAAACCAAAGGTGATGGCAGCAGAGTTATAGAAATACCAGGAACCGACATCGCCCCCACCGGAGTTTGGAGTAGCGGCACCGGGAGTCGACGACCCTCCGTTTTTCAGGGCAGCTGCCTTCAGTTTGTCGTCTTCGGCTTTCTTGCGGTCGGCCTCTTTTTGTTGTGCAATGAGGTTATCGATAAACGCATTTCTGGAGGCCGTGTCCATGGCAGCCACACGCTGAACGCTGTCTTCTTTGGTGATGATCTTCAGGTTCTTGATCAGCTCATTCAGGTTTTTGTCCTTGGCAACGATGAGCTCATAATCCGGAAAGTCTTTTTTAATCAGGGGCAATACACTGTCATAATAGGCCCTGGCCAGTGGATAGTCGGGCCGGTCATAAAACAAGTCGGCCAGTTTGAGGTAAGAATGCGTTTTCTGGATCGGGTTTTTCGTACTGACCCGGATCGATTTTTTCAGGTAATCAATCCCTCTGGCCTCCTGCCCTTGTTTCAGTTCGATGGTTGCCAGGGTAAAATAAATCTGGTCACGATATTCATCATTTTTGAAATCCTTGATCATTTTCAAAAGATCTTCTTTGATCTTGTCCCCTTTTCCATCCGAAAAATCATACAGCCGGGCATGGTTCAGCTTGGCGTTGAACTCCATGTCGTAACGGGGTCTTAGCTTCACTACCTGTTCAAACAACTGCGATGCTTTTGCATTGTTTTCCATCTTTTCGTAAAGTTGGGCGAGCACAAAAAGATCACGGGCGCGTTCATTTTTATTTCGGCCGATGGGACTGGTTTTCAGAAAATCGATGTCTTTCAGCGGCCCGATTGGTTCGAGCAGGACAATGGCCTTGCTCAGGTTTTGAATGGCTGCCTGCCACATCTCACGGCGCATGTTGTAGTCGGCCGCAAGCGAATATAGTTCAGCAAGTTTTGCTTTGGGGAATTTTTTATCGTCCTTGAGCAGGGTGAGCAGTTCTTCGGATTTTGAGAAAATACTGGTTTCGTTATAGGTGCGGATGAGCCACAGAAAACCGTCATAATGCACCGGCCATTTCACGTACTTCTTGGTTACATATTCAAAGGCATCAGCAGCTGCAAAATATTCGAGTTTGTAGAAACGGGCTTCCCCGATTGTCATAAAACAATCCTCAATCCAGTTGTTGGCCCGGGCTATCTCTACATTCTTCTTATCGGTAATCATATGCCGTTCAATGGCGCTCGTGCACTTTTTGATGGCTTTTTCCATGTCGCCCGAAGCCATCTTCTGGCTTTCCTTGTTGGGATAAATGAAGAGGGGAAGGATGTTCGAATAATCGTCTACATTCGCCTTTGTAATCTTCAGAAGCCCTTCTTTCATGGCCTCCCGGGCATAGTAATAGCCATTGTACCGGGTGTTGAGCCGGTGGAACCCACGGGTACGCCAGTTGTTCTTGTTTGTGGCACAGCCAAGCAAACCAAGCAGGAACAAGGTGCAGAGGAGTCTATGTAGGGTCCGTTTTTTCACTTTTTAAAGGCCGTTTTGCCGGTTAGGGCATACCACCGCATTGCATTTAACGCAAGGATGGCAAATTTATTGTATTTTCCGCTATCATTTTGACGCTATTCGCCCGACAGCTGCCACTCAAGGTCAATTAAATGAGAAACAAAGCATTACAGATCTTAGGCAGATCCATAAAAGGGGCTGATTTTCTTTGCGGTGAAGCGCTTTGTGGTTATGTTTTCAAAAAGTACCTGATTATCCGGTAATTTAGAGGTGTTTAACCCTCCCTGGCCGGCTAGCAGTCAGGAGGAAGTATTTAAAACCAAGCGCACCGAAATAGATGAATCGCCCCCTGGCCCTGTATCTGCTGATCCTGGATTTTTTTCTCGTCCTTATCGGGGGATCAGAACTGGTGGTTTTGCAAGGCCAGGCAAGGTTGTGGAGGTTTGATTTTATGGCAGCCCTGGGATCCATGTTTGGCTGTGCCGCCTGCTCCGTTTGCTATATCCTGTCCACCCGAAACAGCGTTCCGTCGCCCGAGCCGGATACCGACCTGCATGTGATCGACGATTTTGCCGGACAAGCTGAAAACAGGTTTCAGCCAATCGCCGATTGGATCAAGGCCTGTGGTGTGGTTGCATCGGTGCTGGCCCTTTTTGTATTCTTAGAAACCATTTACGGTCTGCTGCTTCTCTACCGGGAAGACTTACTTGGGGCCGAGCTGAAGATGAATTCCAGTCTGACGGTCGTTTTTGTTGTCTTGTTCTTCAACGCCTTTTGCCAACCCTGGTATGTCTGGAGGACCTTTTTGAATGTGAATACCGGTGAATAGGTGTTTTTCCTGCCTGTTTTCAATAATTTCAGATCTATGCTATCCTACGGATATTGGTTTATCCCAGCTTGTGCATTAGATGGCTTATGCGCTAATGCACAGCGTGTTAGGATTTACGCTCCCGATAGTCATCGGGATGGGTTATCCTGCGGGTTCGTTGTGTTGCTGGCCTTTTGAGCGCGAATGCGTACTTCTAATACATAATGCAGGTTTATCGAGTATGTTTGCATCGGATAAGATCGACCCATGGGTTACCGGTCCTGACCTTGATGATGGCCCCGGAACAGAACCTCCAGCGGTCTTGTCCACCCAAGCCAACATACTAACTACCGATCTGTGTCTGCCAAAAAAATCAGGCTTCTCCTTGTTTTGTCTCTGACTGCGAATCTGTCATTCTTTTCGCAGAATTCGTTGCTTTGGGAAATTAGCGGAAATGGGTTAAAAAAAACTTCCTATCTGTTCGGAACCTATCACCTCATCACCTCCACCTTCATCGACTCGTTCCCGCTCATTCATCAGGAGTATTCCAAAACCGATGCAGTAGCCGGCGAAATGATACTCGATGCCGCCTGTCTGCAAAAGGTCCAGGCAAGTGCAGTAATGAAAGATTCCAGCCTCGATCAGCTGCTCTGTAAGGCCGATTACCAGCTTGTAGCCGATTATCTGAAAGAAACGAGCGGGATGAGTCTTTCGCTTTTTAATAAAATGAAACCGGTGGTGGTTGGCACTCTTTTCTACTCCTCCCTGCTCACCTCGAAGGAGAAAGGTGTTGAGATGGACCAGTACTTTCAGGAATCAGCAAAAACCGACAATAAAAAACTCATCGGCCTCGAGACCGTGGAGGATCAGATTGCGGTACTCTTTGAGGGCACCTCCCTGAAACGTCAGGCCGAAATGCTTGTAAAGTCGGCCAAAGACAGGGATGCAACAGGCCCGGAGCTGATGCGTACGACACACTGTTACCGCACCGGAGACCTGGCTTGCCTGCTTGCTTCGCTCCAGGCAGAAGATGGTTATACAACCGATGAAATGAACCGGCTGCTGTATTCCAGGAACCTGAACTGGATGAAAAAAATGCCCGGCCTGATGGAAGAGATGTCTGTTTTTATTGCTGTCGGGGCAGGGCATCTGCCAGGCGACGGAGGCCTGATCGATCTGCTTCGAAAAAAAGGATATACCCTGACACCCCTGCAACTTAAGTAATATTGAAGCAGTTATAGTTCCGAAATCTTCTCTAAAAAGCCAGGAATGAAACAGGCATTGATCTATGTATTGCTGACCCTGGGGGTGTTGTTGCTCATCACAACCTTGATATTCCATACTTATTTCTCGCTCGATGAGCCCAATATCCTTTGGGCTTACCGCACAGGGCAGGCCTGGTCAGGATATTATTACCGGTTTGTACAGGAGGGCAGGCCCCTATACGGCCTGTTACAGATTGGCGGTATTGCCTGGGCCAAAACCTTTAGCGGGCTTAAATTCCTGCGTGTCATTTCTGTGGCGCTTACCATGGCCTTTTGTACGCTTGTTTTTTTATTTCTGAAAAGGAACAAGCTCGGCGCTGGTTTTAGCCTGCTTTTCTCCATTCTCATTTTCACATTGCCTGGGTTTTCGGTATTTATTGGGTGGGCGCAACAGTATCCGCACCATCTGTCATCCATTGCTTCGTTTGTTTCGGGCATCTGCCTGGTAACCGTTTTTGGAGAATACCTCGACCGGCCGGTGCTGACCGGATTCAGGAACTATTTAATGTTATTCCTGGCGCTGATGCTTGAAGAAATTTCGCTGATGAATTACCAGAATATGGCCCTGGCCATCCTGCTCCCTCCATTTTTTATGCTGCTCTCGCACCCACACATTCCCAACCGGAAACGGATTATTTTTATCCTGTCGGTCCTGATTACCTATCTCGTCTTTCTGGGGCTATACTTCGAGCTGTTTAAGTGGATGCTTGAAAAAACACACGTTCAGATGATAGACCGGGGTGCATTCGGGAGCGACCCGATCCATAAATTCATCTGGTTTATCTATGTACTCACAGAGGCTGCCAAGCTTCACCTGCTCCTGATAAAGTCGGATATACTGGCTTCGGTATTCAGTTTTTGCATTGTCCTGGTCCTGATACGAGACCTGCTGAAGAAACGGTTTTTGGATATTTTCTCGCTCTGCCTGTTTTGTACAGGGGTGTTCCTGCCCCATCTCCTCATCCGCGAGAGTTGGGCCGCCTCGCGTAATTTTTGTTTGATCTCGGTCTTGATGACATTCTATCTGCTCATCCGTTCTTTTGAACTGATACCGAAACCTTCCATAGGCCTTGCCCTCTGTACGGGGCTTCCGTTTATCGCAATGATGTGTTTCAATATTTCCGAAGCCTGGGTCAAACCGCAGGAGCTGGATTATAAACAGCTCTCCGTTTTTGTAGATCAATTGCCGGCTCCACGGAAGCATAAGATTGAGATTGAAGTTGTGCTCGCTCCTGATAAAATACACGAAACACACTCGTTGTTAAAGTGTTACCGGGATGAGTTCAATGCGAGTTTGTTTTTTCCGGAATGGCCTGTTGAACCGGCGCTTAAAATTCTGTACAACAACCGGTTTCCGGAAATACCGGCGCTTGAAACAGATAAAAACATGGTGGTAACGATTTGCCCGGACGGAGGTTTTTTAAAAGCGCCCTGCGACAGTATCTTCCATTTAAACCTGGATAGGGAATAAGGGTTGGCACGTTCCTGACAGGAGATTCGCAATTCCTGCAGACCGATAAACCCTCATTTAAAATGCTTTCAGTACATTCGTCGCATGTTATTCAGCAGCATTATCGGACAGGATGAAATCAAGGGCAGGCTTAGACAGGCTGTGGCCGATAACCGTATCAGTCATGCCCAGCTCATTAACGGCCCTGAAGGATGTGGAGGCCTGGCCCTTGCGTTTGCGTTTACCCAATATCTGTATTGCCACAACCGGAATGCAGGGGATTCGTGCGGGAAATGTCCGTCTTGTGTAAAATGCAGCAAATTGGTTCACCCCGATGTGCACCTGGTTTTTCCGATTGCCCTTTCGAAGGATGTGCGTGTGAGCGACAACCTTCTTGCAGAGTTCCGCGAAGCCTTTCTTCCCGACCCCTATCTCACACTGCCCGATTGGTTTGGGAGCATAGGCGCGGAGAATAAACAACCGGTTATAGCGGTGGATGAGAGCGCTTCTATCCTGCGCAAATTAAGCCTCACCACCTTTGAGGGAGGGTATAAAACAATGATCATCTGGCTGCCCGAAAAAATGAATGTACAGGCAGCCAATAAACTCCTGAAAATACTGGAGGAACCCCCCGAGAAGACCCTTTTCCTGCTTGTTACCGAGAATGAAGATCAGCTCCTGCGAACGATTGTCTCGCGTACCCAGCTTATCGGCCTGATGAAGCTGCCCGACCCCGTACTTTCTGAAGCGCTGCATCAACGACATGGGTCAAGCCCCGAAGATGCAGCCCGGATTGCGTTTTTGTCCGACGGCAGTTACAGTACTGCCCGCCGTCTGATGAGCGAGAATGAAAGCGCAGCTTTGTATCTCCGTCTTTTTCAGCAGTGGATGCGGGCCTGTCTGAAGTTCGATGCCGTAAAAGTCATAGAGGTGATCGAGGATATAGCCCCGTTGAAACGCGAAAAACACAAGGAATTCCTGCGTTATACACTGGGCATCCTGCGCGAATGTCTGGTGATGAATTACGCATCGGATACACTGGTCAGGCTTCAGGGCGAAGAGCTGGATTTCATTAAAAAATTCGCCCGTTTTATCCATGCCGGAAACTGCGAACGATTTATCGATGCCATCAACAAGGCATCGGCCGCTATCGAACGCAATGCAGCCCCCAAGATGCTTTTTATGGACCTCTCCTTCAGGGCCAATGAGCTGCTAAATATACCCCTGCCGGTTTGACCGAATGCCTTGGTGAATTATACCTGGCCTCCTTCTTCCTCCCATTTCACCGAACGTAGTTACGATGGGCTTTATTGATACACGGTAACATCTGTTTTATC
>JABDAO010000069.1 GCA_013289095.1 Bacteroidota bacterium
CCCAGGGAATGAGCTGCCTTTTAAAGGCGCACCTCCGAACAACAAAGGTCTCTTTCAGTACAACTAACTTCTCCGGCAGGACAATTTGTGCCATTTGTATCGATACCGTTCGGAAATGTCTCCAGTTACAGGAACAGGCATTGGCCCACTAAACCGGAATTTTGCATTAGCCGTGAAACAGGCTAATGCAACGTGTGTTAGGAATTGTGCGCGTCCCGATAGACATCGGGAGACGGTTTTCCCGTGGGTTATAAGTGCTGGTGGCCTCTCCGAGCGCGATAGCGAATTCCGAATGCATGATTCAAATGCGGGATAAACCCGCGCTCATCCTCCAATCAAGCGAATTTTAAACCGTGTAACGGGTAACGATTCGCTTCGGCAGTTGTGAATTCGAAGGCTTTGTGACGCGATTGCCCTGCAATCACGTCCAAACAAATATTTCCATCAAAGCATTGCCTTTTAAGGGTGAATTCCGTCTGAGCATAACAAGGGATAAGCGGGAGATAACAATTAGCGGCAAGACTCAAGGCTACGTGGTCAGACTTGCACCTGATGATTCTAAACCTGTTAAAGGAATACCAACCCTAACCTTCTGGCAGAAACCAAGACATCTCTTTACGTGGAGAAAGAAATACAGAACTCTGGATCAAACTCCAGATTAATTCCCCACAATCTTAAAATCAATCCTCCTGTTAATCTGTCTGTTCTCTTCCGAATCATTGGGCACCAGGGGCTGCGTGCTTCCATATCCCTTTGCCGTCATGCGTTCGGCGGGTATTCCTTCTCCCACCAACACCGCCTTCACCACATCCGCTCTTGCCAGGCTGAGGGGAATGTTGTGTTCGTCGGCGCCTTTGTTATCGGTATGGCCCTGCACTTCGATTCTTAGTTTGGGGTGTTCTTTCATGAACTTCACCACATTATCTATCCCATCGTCGGTGCCTTTTACGATGATGGTTTTATCAAATTCGAATTTGATGGCCGGGAATTCAAGGGCATTGAAGGCTTCTTCCACAACCGAATCGGTGCGTGTCATGGTTTTTAAAAATCCTTTGGGGTGTTGTTGCAATTTTTCGGGGATGGCATAGGTGGTTGTTATCTGGCTGCAATCTTCCATGATCTTTACATCTTTCCAATACAGATCTGTCTGAGGATTTTCAACCTGATCGAAGGGCGATTCTATTTTATCGCTTTTACGCTTTGCTTTTTTCAGTTTCGCAAGGATGGGTGAATTGTCAAATTGTACGGTAAGGGTATCGGTGTATTTTTTATCGAGACAGATGTTCAGGATGGCTTTGTAGCCCGGGTTGTCTTTTTCGGTCTTGAACTTAATGGTGTAATAGTTTTTGATTTTATTGCGCACGTCCTGATAAATCCAATCGAGATTTTCTGAATTGTAGATACGGTAATAACTGCCCTGTGTATTGTGGGCAATCGATTTAAGATAACCCTCGCTCACATACTCGCCCAACCCGATTGTGAAGATGCGGATGTTGTTCTGAATAGCCTTTTCGATGACGTATTTCTTGGTAACGAGCGAAGCATTCTCGCAGCCATCGGTAAGCAGGATGATAAATTTGTTCTCATAATCGGCCGAGGCTTTGAGCAGGTCTATGGCATGATCGAGTGCATCGAGCAAGGCGGTGGCGCTGGCCATTTTTTCATAGGGTGTCTTGCTCATGTTTTGTGTCAGCAGGGTTTTGTCGGTTGTCAGGTTGCATTCGTCAACGACCCGCGAATCGTATTTTACCACGGCAATTCCTTCGTGCTGTAATTTGGTGTCGATCAATTTCAAGAGTCCCTTTTGAAGATTATGCCCCCGTGCGGCTCCCATAGAACCGCTAAAGTCGAGCGCCACACAAAGCGCATTATAGAAACTCGTGTCTTCGCGGTATTCGGTCACCGAGAAATCGGTGATCTGTCTTACTTTTTCGGGTTCATACAGCAGCAGATTACACCAGATCTTTTTCCAGGCGGCTTCCGAAGCTCCGTAATAATAAACTCCATTGGTATCGATGAGGTGTACCTGGAGCGAGTTTGTATTTCCATCGAACATCATTGTTTTAAGATAAATATGCAAGGGAGTGGATGTTGTTGCCTCGCTGATGTGTTTGAACGAAGTAATCTTTGGGAAATAGTATCCCGGCGGGGGTATGGGGTCGTTGATGATTTCGCCCTGGATGGGGATGATGAGGCTGTCTGTAAAAAAAGTTTTTGCCAGGGGCTTATCGCCCACATCGCCTTCTACATCTTCGGTGTTGACATACCCAAAATGATTTCCATCGCCCAGGATGTATACCGCTGCATTGTTTTGGCCGAATCCTACAAACACAGCGCTGTCGACCACCGATTTCTGTTGTTTGATCAGCGTAGGGTGCAGGTACACCCGATCGGCGCCTTTGTGTTTATCCGACAATACCACGTATCGGTAGTCGCTGCTCCATTTCCAGAGCGGGGCTTGCTTTTCAGGCTGAATGGCATGTTCGCCCTTGCTTTTTTCAAGCTCAAAAGTAGTTTGAAGTTTGCAGGCCAGCTTTTCGTTACGCGGGTTGCCGAGCAAATATTCACGTGAATTCTTCCGGAGCAGAAATGAACTGTCCCCAGCCCAGGTATAAGATGGCTTGATGGGTTCTGTTTGTTCATACAACCGAAAGTCTTTGGTGACATTGTTCACTACCACCACTGCCTTTTTTTCTTCACCCCGAAACCCGCATTCAAATGCAATAAAATTTCCGGCGGGGCTCAGCTTTGCCGATTCGCTTTGAATGACCAGGACCGCCTTCTTCGATTGAGCTGTTCCCCGGGTTTGTGATTTATGAATGCTGTCGAGCCTGAAATCAAGTTTCTTCATCACCCCGGAGAGCTTGTATTTGCTGATGATCCTTCCGCCCGACACGAGAATGGAAGTACAGACCAGATCGTTGTTGGAAGAAGCATAGAAGGTAATAATCCCCCTGCCCTCGTCATAAGCATGGGCATCCGACCGGTATTTACGCGGGGCTTTGTTTGTATGCAATTCCCAGACCCAGGTGTTTTGAGGAGTCTGACCGATGAGGTATTTTTCGTTGGTTGTGACATAGAGCTTTGTAAGCCTCTCCTGTTCGTTGAACTTGTATTCGTTCACCTTTTTTTTGTCCCTGGCATTGATCTCGGCAATGGCATTTCCCTGGCGTAGAAAGTAATGGCTGTCGTCGGGCAGGAAGGCAACCAGATCGCTGCCCCAACCCACTTCGGCAAGGGGTTTAGCGGTGAGGGTGTTGTACAAATAGCCATAGTCTGACATCCCCTTGGTTTTTATTCGTACCACAATGAGGCCACCCTTGGGGCTCAGATAAATTGTATCCAGGTCGAACTGCCGGGTTTGGGTAACAAAGATGGATTGGATATGGGCGCTGAGGGCCGTGCTGAATATTTTGATTTCGCTGCCGTAGGTATCCGGAAGGGGCGGTTTAAGGTGATGGGGTTTCTCGCCGTAGGCTACAAAGAACCCGTCTTTGGAGTCGGCGGCGAGTTGCGCATGGCCGGGAATGCAACAGGCAAGCATCAAACAGAGCGTTGAAAAAAGCGTTTGGATGTAGTTCATATACTCACTATAATGCCGGTTCTAACAAAAGATACACAAACCGCTTACAATTCAGCGGTAGCAGAGACACGATTTGCAAGACTTTTCGAACCGCCCTGTAGCCGGTTGGTGTTCTGGTAAAGATATCAAATATGTCAGGCCTCATCGGAGTGTCCAAAAACTTGTTTTTCTAATTATCCTGTTGTAGTTTTACTAAACTCAGTCTGCCGTTCCAGATTCGGCTCAACTTTCAGAAATCAAATTTTCTGCGATGACAAGATCCAAATTTCTTATACTGTTTCTCTTCCTGTTTTATGTTTGCAGCAACCTATCGGCCCAGCATATCTCAAAAATAGATTTTGACCAGATAAAGAAAACCACGACCGACAGCTTCTCCAGGCACTATTACCCCCTGCTTATACAGCGTTTTCTACGCTTTGACACGACCCTTACGGTGGATGACTTTCCGCTGATCTATTATGGATATGTATTTACGAAGGATTACAATCCCTACCATACAGGCGCTAACGAAGACAAGTTCCTGAAATTGTTCAAACAAAAGAAATACGGGGAAGCAATCCCCTTGGGGAAAGAAGTGTTAAACGAAAATCCCGTTAACATAAAAGTGTTGTACTGCATGCTGGTTTGTTTCGACCGTCAGGGCGACAGGCCCAGCGCCCGCAACTATGCCAATCTGTATTTCCCCTTGTTAAATGTAATTTACAACAGCGGAGATGGAAAAAGCATAGAGACAGCATACGTTGTCACCACGGTGGCCGATGAATACGAACTGCTGGGCGATCTGAACCTGAGCAGCAACGAGCAAGCCCTGGTTGGCGATACCGATGTGCTGACCATTGATCAGGAGGGCCAAAACATGGGGTCAGCGAAAGAAAAGGTAAAAACCCTTTATTTTAATGTGAGCAAACCATTGAACAACCTGGCTGAAATGTTTCAGAAAAAGGACTAAGCACCCTGTTTACACATCGTGTCAAGAAAGCTGAATACAAGCTGGGGAGAGGGAAGCGAAAGAGGTTATCTTAGCCCTGTGTTAAATGCGCATACTCCACTTTTGTCAAACGGTACTGTATCACGTCTCTATATGTTTCCCTGACCTTGTAATGCTGTTTTAAATCTGCCTCCTGTATCATTTTATTGTTTTGCATCACCTTCGCAGATGCACTATTATCTCGAAAGTGCGTAGCATAAATCTTGTGGAGACCGAGCTGTTCGAATCCAAATTTGAGGATTGCATGAGTAGCTTCGGTGGCAACTTTTCTTCCCCAGAATGGCTCGCCTACCCAATAACCTAATTGAGCGTTATCGTTCGTTTTGTCTAAATGAAGCCCGATTTCACCAATCAATTCGTCGTTTTCGCAGAACGTGATTGCGAAAACATAGCGTTCTTTCTTTTTAAATCCCTCGTAAATAAAGTTCATCCTGAAAATAGCGTCTTCTTCACTATAAGGATAGGGGATATTGAGGATCTGGTCTGAAATCTTAGGGTTGTTGCAGTATGTGAGCAGGGAGGTGAGATCCCCAGGCTTGATTTTGCGAAGTATGAGCGTATTGGTTGTTAATCGGGGGAAATTGTCCATAAATTTTACGTTTTTTGCTTGCTTCAAAGGTACTCAATAGGACTTGATACGGTTATGCCTGCTCTGCCGTTGCATTGCCGTCAGAAGGAGCCAGCTCTAAAACCCCGAACAGTCTGTTCTTCTTTCTACGAATTCAAAATGTAGTACAACAACTACATGTATATTCAATTATAGGCAGTATGTTTGCGAACCTGGTTGATGGCAGTGGTTAAATAAAGGTCTCATCAACCTCAATTTTAGCGAAACCGGCCGAAGAAAAAAGACTGAGCTGCACAGTAGTAAAGCAGAGGCAAAACCCCAAGCGCCATGAACCGGGGATAACAGCAGCAGCATGACATTCGAAAAAAGCCAATCCAATCTGCTCACGCTCGGCAATACCAACCCCGTACAGATGGGGTTCTGGGTTCCAAACCGGGTATGGGCCACATCCAACTATTTGATCCCGCTCCGCGAACATATTGCGAAAAAGAAAAAGGCCGGCACCCTTACACCCATGCGTTTCGAACTTCAGGAATTTAAAGCATGGGTGACCAGTCACGCCGTCTACCGGATGTGGGTTACCTTAATGATTGAACAATCAAACGATTTTATCGGCAAGCTGGATGAAAAGACCCGGAAAGAAATCAAGGGCGACGGGGATGTGATCTGGATTGAAAATTTCGACAGCCTCTTTGAGATCCTGAACGAAATTATTACTACTTCCCCATCCTTTAATACAACGGCACAGGTAGGCACCCCGCTTAACGGTTTGTTGGCAGTTGCCATGGGCACAAAGGCCGGACATGCGTTGTTTCATGACACGCTCTTCAATAGTGAATTTAAAAACGTGCTAAATGCCTGGAATGCATTTCTGAAAAGCTCCGCCTCGCTCGACAAACTCGATATCAAAGATCCCGAAAAAGAAGGATCCTGGATCTCCAAAGCAGCCATAGCAGCAGGTGTCTGGAATCAAATGCAATACGACAGCGCTAAACCGGGGTATGGCTTTGATTCCTGGAACTCCTTTTTCATCCGCACGTTTGTTCCTGGCGCCCGTCCCTTTCTTGGGTCGAAACACGATATAGACATCGGTTGTGAAACTACGCCCTGGCAGTATGAGGATCAGCTGGCCCCTGAAAGCCGTTTTTGGGTGAAGGATGTGAACTACTCGTTGTTTGACCTTTTTGCAGGCCAAACGCAGTGGGCCAGGCTTTTTGAAGGAGGCCAGCTTTATCAGGGGTTTCTTTCGGCCACACATTACCACCGCTGGAATGCACCACTTGACGGTATCCTTGTTCGTTCCTGGGTACAGCCAGGAACCTATTTTGCACAACGATCGGGACAAGGCGAGGAGAAGGGAACCTGGGAAGGTACCGAGGCACAGCCCTATCTCGGGCATGTGGCTGCCCGTGCTATCTTTATCTTCAAACAGGAACAGTGTGGCTATGTAGCGCTGCTCTGTATCGGGATGGTTGAAGTTTCTACTTGCGTGATAGAACCGAAGTTTATCGTACACGAAGGTGCTGACCCTGTTCATATCACCCGTGGTACAGAAATCGGTCATTTCGAATTCGGTGGATCAACGCATGTCATGATCTTTCAAAAAGACCGGGTGAAGCTTGAGGAATGGGCGATCAAGGCCCTGAGCCACCGGAATGATCCCAAGCCTATTGCAATGGGTACCACGATAGCAAGGCCGCTATAGTCAAACCCTCTTGATTTGATTGTGGTGAGGGTCTGTATAGTCCTGAACAGCGGTTTACAGAAATGCCTGAAAAGGCCTTTTGTCATTGTTTGTATGACACGAAAATCATAATTCCTTGTACAAAAGTGGCTTTTTGAATGAATAGCTTTGCCAAACGAGTTGAGTCAATCTTGTTGATGAGATCCAGTGATGGGGGCATCAAGCATAATGATAAAATCAGCTAAGCCTTAAACCAGAAGAAGAAAGAAAATGAGAACACAACAGAATGAAGGAGAAGAGGGCAAGGTTTTCATTGGACTTATTGCCTGTACAATTGTTGTATTTACGCTCACTGTCCACGCAGTTACCTGCTGGAATGCCAAGACAGGTGTAACCCGGACAAATGTACCTGCAGCCATAGGGCAAGCGCCTGTAAATCCAACTACAGGTGTGAACAACGCGGGTTTTTAGTTAAAGACCAGGATCCGTTGAATTAAGGGCATCTCTAATAACCCCATCCAAACATGCCCTCTCCTTGGGAGAGGGGCAGGGAGTGGTTAAAAAAGCAGGGTTATTAGAGATGCCCTTAATTGAAACAGTAAAATACGGCCACGTTGATCTGTTTCGTGATGCATTTACTTTCTTTGTGTCGGATTAACGCCAACCCCGTATGAAGAAACAAGAACTTCTGGAGAAATTCAGGAACGAGCACACCACGTTCATTGAATACATCAACTCACTTTCCGAAACAGAATTTGGCATACACCAACCCGGTAAGTGGACGCCGGCACAACAGCTGGCTCATATCCTGCTCTGTTTAACACCCCTGGCAGGAGTCCTGGCTGATAAACCAGGGATGGAATCGAAATTCGGAAGGATCACGCGCCCAACCCAACGTGAAGAAGGAGTCATTCGTTCTTATAAAGCAGCATTAAGCGCCGGGGGAAAAGCGCCGGGGCGTTTTGTTCCAGAAACTGTTTTCCTGAATCAGAGGGATGAACTTGAGGTTGCTCTTCTGGAACAGGTAAAAGCGCTTGAGAAAAATCTGGAGTGGTTTTCCGAAGAAGAGCTCGACTTCCTGGCCCTCCCTCATCCTTTATTAGGTTTTCTAAGTATCCGTGAAATGCTTTATTTGATGGGTTATCATGCGAGTCATCACCGGGAAGAAACGATTAAAAACCTCAAGAGTTCGCCCCGCTCATCCAGGCGTGATTGAATTCACTAACTACGATTTCATCAAGAGGAATTAATCACGCAATCCAAATGCATTTTGGGCGACTCAGGCAATCCGGATGCCAATAACCGTTACATCATCCGTCTGTTCCATGTTCCCTTTCCAGCGGGTGTGGTGTTCATCCAGGAATTTTTGCTGCTCATCCATGGAACGCTCTTGTATAGAAAGGATCAGATCCTTGAATTTTCGTTTCATCAATTTTTTATCACTCGTGCCAAACTGATCGGCGTAGCCATCGGTAAGGAGATAAAATGTGTCGCCCGGAACGAGAGGCAGCTTATGGGTAGTGAAGAGCGTCCTTTTTTCGCTCAGCCCGATGGGTTGTTTTTCGGGTTTTAGTTCGGTGAACCGCTGACCGTTCACGATCCAAAGCGGGTTATTGGCCCCGCTCCATTCAATAGCGCCTGATTTTTTATTGATAGAAAGCAACGAAATATCCATTCCGTCTTTGATGGCTTCCCCGCTTTTGGCAAAAGTCTCCAGTACGAGTTCGGTTACCTTGTCGAGTATCTTCCCCGTTTCAGTCAATCCAAATTCATTGACCGTTCTGTTGAGTGCGTTCGAACACACAATACTTACAAGCGCTCCAGGCACTCCGTGTCCGGTACAATCGGCCGCGGCAATCAGCAAGGTGTCGTTTGCCGTGTGCATCCAGTAAAAATCGCCTGCTACAATATCCTTTGGCCTGTAAAGCAGGAATGAATCGGGCAGATACGCTTTGATCGTCGCAAGCGATGGAAGAATTGCCTGTTGCAACCTACGGGCATAATTGATTGAATCTACAATCTCTTTTTGATGCGCTTCTACGAGTTGCTTTTGTTTCTCGACTTCCGTTTTTTGATTTTCAATAACGTGTTTCTGCTCTTCGGCGATGATGCGTCTGCTGTCGGCCAACTCTCGCTGTTTGAATGCTTCCTCTTTTTGTTTTTCGGCTTCTTCCTTTTGTTCCACGACCTCAGCGGTTTTGCGGAGCACTTCGGATGCCAGTTCACGCTCGCGTTTGCGTAACGCGGCCGTTCTCCACCGGTAGAGTCCAAACAGCGCTATAAATGCCGCACTGCAATAGAGTAAATCCATCCACCAGGTTCGGTACCAGGGCGGCAGGACGCCAAAACGATAGCTGATTGCCTCGCTCCAGATTCCTTCAGGGCTTTGTGCCTTGAGTTTAAATGTATACGTTCCCTCATAGATGTTACCAAAGGTGGCATTGGTCTTTTTTGTGACAGGGCTCCAGCTTTTGTCGTAGCCTTCGAGGCGGTATTGATAATTGACCAGATAAGGTTTGGCCGGTTCGATGGCGTTGAATTCGAAAGTGATGTTGTTGTCTTCATAAGGCAGGACAAGTTGCTCCGGCACCGGATAAAAATGCGAAACGCCATCCAGTCTGATCCCGGCAAACTGTTTCTGTAGGGTATCCAGTTCGGTTTTTTTCAGGGTTCGGCCAAAGGTGGTTACTTCTTCAACAATATTGGCCGCCGTCAGGTTGCTGTCTGTTTCTTCCTTACGCCATTGGCGGGTTTGGATCAGGTCGTTCCAGCAAATATTTTCTTCGTTTATTTTTATGGCTTGAATCGCCACGATGGGCGGGGCCACCGTGTGGTTCAAAGCCCCTGGGTTAAAGCGTACGAGGGCTGTTTTATCATCGCCGGTACCGGCCCAGACGGAGCCCTGTCGGTCGATGAACATTGCGTTTTTACCTCCGCCATTAATATCCTTTACCGGATATCCGGTACGTTGGTTGTAAATTTTAAATACCGGGTTTGCATTGGCCAACGCATCCGAGTATGGAGACGGCAGCATGGTGCCGTTTGTATTTTTCCAACCGCTGATGACACTAATCCCCTGGTTTGTTCCGACATACATCATTCCATCCGGGCTTTCCGAAATATTTGTTACGAAATTGTCAGCAAGGCCTTGATCGGTGTTGATCTTTTTAAAGAGTGGCTTTTCTTCGTTCATCTTTATATCCTGCCAGGCCTGCGGAGTGTTCCTTTCACGGCTTAAGACACTGAGACCGGTTTCTGTGCCAAACCAAAGGTTCCCGGCCTTATCTTCGGTGATGCAGTATACTACATTGTTGGCCAGGCCCTGGGCAGTTGTAAAAGCTGTAAACGTTTTGCCGTCAAAACGGGACACGCCTCCTCCTTCGGTTCCGAACCAGATACACCCTGTTTTATCCTGGGTGATACAGAAAACCACATTGCCGGCCAGGCCCTGATCGGTGGTGTAACTAAGAAATGATTTGCAAATTTTCGTGTACCCTTCTTTATACCTGGTTAGACGCATATCCGCTTGAATAGAATGAAGTACATCCTTTTCATTGACATCACCCTTGTTGCCAGTGTAGCAGGAAACACCTCCACCATTTGTACCAAACCAAAGGTTTCCAACATTGTCTTCGGTAACACACCGGATCACATTATTCGAAAGGCCCTGAGCGGTTGTGAAATTTGTGAACGATCTGCCGTCATATTTGGAAACCCCTCCTCCGAGGGTACCGAACCAAATATTCCCGGTATGATCCTCAGTGATGCTGAACACCACATTATGTCCAAGGCCCTGGGCAGTAGAAAAGGCGGTGAAGGTTTTTTCGTCAAACCTGACAGCGCCTCCTCCGTTTGTTCCGAACCAAAGGTTTCCCTTTTTATCCTGCATGATACCATACACATTCGGGTTGCTCAGCCCCTGCCACGTGGTGTAGTTTGTAAATGCCCTGCCATCGAAACGCGAGGCCCCGCCACCTTCTGTACCGAACCAGAGATTTCCGGTTTTATCCGAAGTAATGCTGAAGACAACATCGTTGGGAAGCCCCTGGGCTGTAGTGTAGTTTATAAATGATTTTCCGTCATAACGCGAAACACCCCCACCCAGTGTGCCCATCCAGAGGATTCCTTCCTTGTCTTCGGTGATGCAATAGACCACGTTGCTGGTCAGGCCCTGTGCGGTTGAATGCGTGGTAAATAGTTTGCCATCGTAGCAGGATACACCGCCCCCATTGGTGCCAAACCAAAGCTTGCCGGTTTTATCTTCGTGTATGCTGAAAACAATGTTGTTGGGAAGGCCCTGGTCTTTGCTATAGTTTGTAAAATATTTACCGTTATATCTTGAAGCTCCGCCTCCATTGGTGCCAAACCAGAGATCGCCTTTCCTGTCCTGGATGATGCAATAGATATTATTATTCGGAAGCCCTTGTGCATTGGTAAAACTTGTAAACGATTTCACGAACTTGCCATCCACTTTACGAAGATCTTTTGTGGATTGGGCGGCGCCTGAATCTCCTCGTTCAATGGCTTCCACCCGGTTTCCATCGTAACGAGAAACACCCCCGCCGAGGGTGCCGAACCACATATTACCTGCCTTGTCTTCGGCAATGCTGAAGACAATATTATTGGCCAGCCCCTGCTTGGTATTGAAGGTCACAAAGGTTTGCCCGTCATACCGGGAGACGCCTCCGCCTTCGGTGCCGAACCAGAGGTTCCCCACGCGGTCCTGTGTGATGCAATAGACATTGTTGTTTGCCAACCCTTGAGCGGTCGTATAGTTTACGAACGATTTCCCATCATACCGCGATACACCCCCGCCCTCTGTTCCGAACCAAAGGTTCCCGGTACGATCCATAAAGCCCGAAGAAACAGCGCTCAGGGCAAGGCCTTGCTCGGTATTGTAATTTTGCATCCGCGAATAAAAACCTGCAGATTTTGATTCGGGTGCTGAGAGAGACAGCGTTTTTCCGGCTGCTGTTGTATGCGTTGTCTTGCCTGGCTGGGTAGGAATTACAATGATTTGTGGCGGCTTACACGTATCGGGGTTGGGTGCTATGGGCAGACCTGCTACAACGGTTTTTGGGGAAACAAGGTGTTGGCGCATAGCCCTGCCACCAACAGGGATAGGCTTTTGATCAGCAGACGAGCAGGAGGAAAGAAACAACACAAAGACCAGCAGGCCCAGGCAGTTCAGTATGAATCTTCGAAAATGAATACTCATAAAAGGGCCGATCATGTTAGCATAGATTCCTCTTCTGCTAAGATATCAAAAATATGCTCCGTTCCGGCTCATTTCTGACAGTGGCCTGGTATTATTCAAAATGAAACGATGTTCTATATTTCTTTCGAAAAGATTCGAGCTAAAACAAGGTGGTTTGAATCGCTTCTTGCTCCTGGTTCAGTAAATCCAACCTCCTGGAAGGCTCATTTTTCAGGATCTGGTATACAGCCGTTTCCAGATATCTGGATGCAACCTCAATGCGTGTGTCGCCGGCATGTTTTTGGAACAGGTCCAGAGCCAGCGTTGCCGAATTATTGTCTTTCGACAAATGGGCTAAAAACAAATGGCTTAATGCGGGTGGCTTAAATCCCAGCAGGAGTTCCAGCGATTGATTATTGGAAAGGTGCCCCTTCTCACTCCGGATCCTGTTTTTGAGAAAGACCGGGTATCTCCCATTCTCAAGCATGGCCTCATCGTAATTTGCTTCCAGAAAAGCGGCATCGCATTTTTCGAAATTGCGAATCACATGTTCGCATACATGCCCGATATCGGTCATGATGCCTATGGTTGTCCCGTTGCCCTCTACCAGGAAACTGTGAGGGTCGATGGCATCATGCAGCTTTGGGAAGGGGATAACCGAAAGACTGCCTACGGCAACCGGCTGGTAGGGACAAAAAGACCTGACAAGCAATTTACCGATGCCCAGCCTGCTTTGTTTGAGCGTTGCTTCGGTAATGTAAACGGGTATATTGTGTTTTTTTGAAATCCCTTCCACGCCCCGGATATGATCAGAATGTTCGTGTGTGATAAAAAGCGCTCTTACGTTTTTTATCTCCAACCCCAACCGGTTCATTCGTTTTTCTGTTTCCCGGCAAGAGATCCCGGCATCGATGAACACGGCATCGGTGCCATTTTCGATAAAATAGCAATTGCCGTTGCTGCCTGAATTGAGGGATGCGATGCGGAGTGGCATAGGTGGAGGGTGTTTCGGAAAGAAGGAGAACAGAAGGAGAAACAGAAAGAGAAAATCTGTTTCTCCTTCTGTTTCTTTTTTTCTATTTTATCCCTACAGGCACTTCCATATTCTCCCACAGCAACGAAATACCGTCAGCATTGATCTTGTACACCAAACGTTCGTTCAGGGTGGCCGATTTTTTTGTTTTTACTTCAACCCGTAACGCATCCTGTTTGTCATCATATTTAAAAGCGCCCCACTGATTGGCGGTTTTGTTAAAGATGAGGGTCCAACTGCCTTCGGTTGGAATGGCAAAAAAACTGTAGGTCCCGGCCGGCAATGCCTTTCCTTCCACATGAATTTCCTGACTTGTTTTGAACGTAGTGGCCTCGTTGGCGCCTGTACGCCATACTTTATTATAGGGCACCAGATCGCCCCAGATCTTGCGGCCTTTTACCGATGGACTGCCATAATTTACGGTAATGGTTGATTTTCCGATCTTTCCACTTACACTGTCGCGCGGACTGCTAACCTTTTTCTGGGCGATACCGTTGATGGAAATCAAGAGTGAAAGGGCGAGAATTGTTGCCCTGAAGGTGTGGTAAATTGTGTTCATTGTCTTTTCTGTTTAAATTTGGTTCTGACAAAGATAGGACTATAATAATGCCCTGCCCGTCTTCCCGATTCAGGGGCCTTGCAATCTTCTAAATATACCATTTCGTTGCCAACTGATTGATTGATTGTCTCTACAGGCAAAGAGTCTTTGAGCAGCGATGGAGTGAATGCATCTCCTTGAAAAATCATTCTTCCTGCAGATGGAGTATATGTATCCACAGGCAAAGTATCTTTGGCTTCCGGCACAGTCTGTTCAGCTCCCTAAATTATTCAGGAATAGATGTGTAGATAATTAAAGTCGCCTGCTACAGCCCAGGATTCCAGCGCCAAAGCAGTTAAATTGGGTACGATTTAACATCATTCAGTGAAACTTTTCCTGATGAATTAGTCTGGAGGTTTGCCGGTTGTAAACAGGAGGGCCGAATAACTACCGGTGAGGATCTGATCTCTGAAAGATTGGATGCTGGTTTCTCTTTAGACTGCATCTGAACATAAATACCTTTGATAATTGACTTTGGAAATGTAAATTGGCTTTGATTTTCATCCGGCATCAGGGCTGGATCTCCATTTATCAATTAACTAGAAACATCTCATAACCATGACAACCCTCACCCCTACCTCCCGGCAAGAAGCAGACACCGTAACGATCGGTCACAAAGTGAGCCCCTTTCTCTGGTTCGATAGCAATGCCGAAGAAGCAATTCTTTTTTACACCTCCATTTTCAAACCCTCCAAAATCGGGAATATGTTCAGGCATGGAGAGGGTGGCCCGGGGCCAAAAGACACATTGATGTCGGGCACCTTCGAAATAGCCGGGCAGGAATTCATGGCCCTTAACGGGGGGCCTATGTTTAAGTTTACTCCGGCTGTTTCTTTTTTTGTAACCTGCACCTCTCAGGCCGAAATCGATGAGCTATGGGTAAAGCTTAGCGCCGGAGGGGCCACCAACCGCTGCGGCTGGTTGCAGGATAAGTTTGGGTTGAGCTGGCAGATCATTCCGGATGTGCTCGGCAGGTTATTGTACAGCAAAGATCCCGTCCGTTCAAAACAAGCCCTGGCTGCAATGCTCAGAATGACCAAACTGGATATTGCCGAATTGCAGAGGGCCTATGATGAAGGCTAAAGACTGTAGAATAACCTGGGCTGTATTTGTACTTGGATTCAACCCGGTCACCCTCAGTTTTTGAGGTTCCGGAGTTTTTCCAGATTCAGGATAGAAATATCGCCTTTTACGATTTCAATCAGCTTTTCTTCCTTAAAATCGCCCAGGGTACGGATCACCGATTCGGTGGCGGTGCCCACGATGCCTGCCAGGTCTTCGCGGGAAACGGAGATAGCTGTTTTTGTTTTTCCGGCTTGCTGATACCGGTCATGAAGCAATACCAGGGCTTCGGCCACACGTTTCCGTACCGAATTATAAGCGAGTTTGATCAGACGGTCTTCACGTTCGGACAGATTGTTGGAGAGCAACTGGATGAATTTTCGGCTCACTTCTTTGTTATTATAAAGCAAGGCAAAGAAATCCTGTTTGGGCACCACGTATATTTCAGAATCTTCCAATACTTCGGCCGATTCGGTATGGGCCGTGTCTTCGAGCAAGGGCACATAACCCATAAAATCGCCTTCAATATGTATACCGGTAATAAGCTCCTTGCCTGCCTCGTTTGTCTTGAATGTTTTCACCTTGCCTTTATTGACCAGGTATAGCCCGGTAGGGTAATTGCCTTCGGAGAAAACCCGCTCTTTCTTTTTATGTGCTTTCAGACTGCGTTCATTTGTAAACGAACTGATGGCCTGACTGTCTTTTACATTTTCAATAAATTCATTCAGGCCCCTGGCTGTTTTCTCAACTTCTTTTTTGAGCAACGCGGCCTTTTTGAGCCTGATTTGCACCACATCCAGGAGTTCTACATCGTCAAACGGTTTGGTCAGGTAATCATCTGCTCCCAGGGTCATGCCTTTTCTGAAATCGGCTTTTTCGGCTTTGGCAGTGAGAAACACAAAGGGTATGCCGGAGGTTTCATCGCTCTTGCCGAGGATATGCAAAACGCCATATCCGTCGAGTTCGGGCATGGTGATGTCGCAAATGATAAGATCGGGTTTTTCTTTTTTTGCCAGTTCCACACCCACCTTGCCATTTGGGGCCGTGAAGACTTTGTAATCTGAGAGCTCCAGGATTTCAGAGATATTATCTCTCATGGCTGCATTGTCTTCGATCAATAAAATAGTTTTGCTCATTACTGCTGTGTTTGTTGGATTATTTACCTACACCGTTGGCGGAGAAAAGAAGTGAAAAGGTGGTGCCCTGGTTGAGTTTGCTTTTAAAAGAAATAGCGCCCCCCATCAGCTCCACATATTTTTGGACGATGTTGAGGCCCAAACCCGTTCCCTGAATACTGGCTGCGTTCTTGGCCCTGAAGAAACGTTCGAACAAATGTTTTTGGTCTTCCTCAGCCATGCCTATGCCGTTGTCTTGCACCGAAACCCGAAACTGGTTGCCGGTGATGGCTGAATGAAGGATGATTGTTCCTCCTTCATCCGAAAACTTGATGGCGTTTGAGAGCAGATTGATCAGCACATTTCTGAGCAACTGGCTGTCGAGTACTGCCTCGCTTGCTCCTTCGTGACGACACACAATCTGCTGACCTGTTTTTGTGTGCTGCTGCATCTCTTCGGCCACTTTCTTACAAAAGGGTTCTGCCTCG
>JABDAO010000070.1 GCA_013289095.1 Bacteroidota bacterium
TTGTCAGGTCTTCAAACTCCCTCCCCACATTGGATAATTGCACTGGTAGTTCTTTGAGTTGCTTGGCAAATTCCTTGCGTTCTATTTTCTCTCTTTCTCGTTCCAATTTTTCATTTTCTGCAAGCTCTTCATATTTTTTTTGCTGAATATTTTTAATGTCAGTTTTGGCATTATCGGCGAAATACATTTTTGCCAAATCTATAAAAAAGTCTTCAAGATCTTTTTTAAATTCGCGATAAGCCACATTGTTGATAAATCCTTCTCTTCCAGCCTTATCTTTTAACCTCTCATTTTCATTTCTGCTGATTTCTATGTAACCGAACATCCTTCTGTGGCTAAAAAAATAGGAGCCTGCTCTTTCTGTCCTCCTTTTTTCAAATTCAAGAAAATCATACTCGGTCCTGCCATAAGGCAACACCCGAAAACCGTCTCTGTAAATATAAATTCCGCCAAAAAGCTTTAATCGCTCAAAGAAATTTCCGCGCTCCTCAGCTTGTAACATGGGTGTTTCGAATCCCCGATCCCCTTGAACGTACCCAAGTTTAATATTAAAAGGGCCATAAGATGACCCAATTGCCAGCCTTGTTGGCTTAAATTTATGCTTTATGCTTTTTTCAAATATTCTGATAGATCCTTCGAACGTACCTTGTTCATCAAAGGTACCCTCAATAAGATGGTCGCATATTTTAAAATCTTTTGCATCAAAAAATTCCCTTTTGTCAATGAAATCATATTTCCCCTCCCTGTCTATCAACCAGAAATTTGTAGTGTAATCAGGTTTTTTTTCTTTAAACACATTAAATAGCCCTGTCAAGCCCGCCCTGATATGGTTTATAGTGCCATCGTCCACTTCTTCCTGATTTTTTTTATCTATGACAGATGGTTTAAGGAGCAATAATTGGGGGTCGGGATTGAAAATAACAAATTTTGTTCCATGTACGTCTTTTGAATCTCCCAGCATACCTTCCAGTATTTCCTCTTCAAAAAAGTCCGGAACTTGAATTGATTTACATTCACTTATAATTGTTTTTTTTATTTCAGTTTGTTCGCTCCATGGGTCAGCAGTTTTATTGGATGGAGTGAAGTTTAAAAGATATTCTGTCCGAAGTTCTTCAAATATTTTCCTGAATTCTTTGAGCGAATTGACTGATTTAACCGGAATATTTATTTCCTCAAGGAAGAGGTTATAGTTTTCAAGAATCCTCCAGTCAAAAAAAACAGCTTGTAAAGGACTGCCGATTTTTTTGGTTAACATTAACATTTGAGATCCCAAATAGGCTACGGACAACCGCCCGATCCCTTTTTCTCCCATTTTTATTCTTGTTTTTTTCCAAAGAGTTTCTTCACCAGGTTTTTCATTTTCATTTCTGGATTTGGAATCGGTTCCGAGTACAATCCACTTATCCAGAATGTCGTCTCTCGTCATTCCCTTTCCATCATCAGAAAGTACAAAGAAGGGGCTTTTGAGGCCCTCGTAGCCCTCCAAATAAAGAAAAGCCTGAAGCTTGTCTCCATAAGCATCGTAACCGTTTTTCCACAGTTCTGAAATGGCGGTTGGCAAATCAGAAATTTGCCCTTTCCCCAGAAGTTCTACCGCTCTTGCTTTTGCTCTAAATTGTGCCATTTAGTGAGAATGCTTAATAATTGCCTTTGCTATTCGCTTTGATAATTCCGGTGGGACCGCATTTCCAATTTGCCTGGCGATAGAAGCCATGCTGTTACCAAAAAATTTATATTTTGTATCAAATGTTTGCAGGGTTGCGCCTTCACGTAAGGAAATTGGACGATCCTGTTCCGGATGGGCAAATCTCCCGTTTGAAATACTGAAAAATTTTGTAGTTATTGTTGGCCCTGGAGTACCCCACCGCATTCTTCCATAAACGTCACGAAAAATATCGTCTTTGTTTGCGTATGCCTTAATTTGAAGTTCTGGATTATCTTTCCATGCCATCCTTGTGCCTCCATTTTTTGGGGTTATTCGTAATCTTTTCAAATTTGTAGCAGACAATCCGGCAGTTGTATGAATAAAATCAGTGCCATCCTTATGACCTGCACCGATAGGATAGAATTTTTTTTCATTGAAAATAAAATCTTTAACTATCGCGACTTTTTTTGTTGGCTGAGGCAAAGATATTTTTGGGGACACACGTGATGCCACTAAAAGAAATCGTTTTCTCGATTGCGGGACGCCATGTTTTGAAGCATTCAGCACTCCTTTGTCAGTGACATATTTTTTTTCCTCAAGAAAGCGAAGAAAATGAGTTAAAGGTGTTTCCTTTTTCTTGGAATATAATCCTGGGACATTTTCAATTACAATAAATCCGGGATTATAATATTCGACAAATTTTTGAAAATCTTTTAAAAGATTTCGAGATTTTTTCGACTTGGTTTTGTCTGTATTTATTATACTCCAATATTGACATGGGCTGCAACCAATAAAAACAAGGGCATCGTCATTTCTTTTAATTCCTGCAAGTTCAGCCAAACCCTCAACTTGCATTTTTTTTATGTCAGCTTCTATGAATTTTGAGCCAATGTTGTTTTTTTCATATGTGTCTTTACAATCTTTATCAATATCCACACCAGCCAAAACCTTAATCCCTGCTTTTGAAAATCCATTCGTCATCCCGCCTGCTCCGCAGAAAAAATCTACCGCCTTTAATTTAGCTTGTTTTTTACGCATATAATTTATTGATTTAAACTAAGGTGTTAATATAGGGAAGTTTAAATTACCCATTGCAAAATTTAAGCTCTTTTATCAAAAGATGATTGTTGAAAAAGCACCCATATCCGTTTGATATTCAAGACAAAAGGGCGCGCAAAAGCTTTGTAGATCGGCCATGTTGCCCGTTCTAAATACTTCCAATTCACCCTCTTCGTTAATTCGCTTGAACTGAACGGCTTTACCTTTTTCAGGTAAGTTAATGACCATTAAGAGACAATGGAAACTGTTTCTGAAGATGTTGTGAGATTATTTGAAATTGATGTCAGTAGGAGTTAGTTAGTTCACCCCACAATACCCCCGTTACAGGACAACCGGTACCCAAACCGTCACCTCCCCTTTAACCCCTCCATACTTTTGTATTCAAAGCCCAATGCCTGCATTCATTGAAATGAAGGCTTGGGTTATTGCCCCCGATTGAACATGGCAATTAATTTTGACACAACCAAGTCGCATGCAGAGTATTTATCAAAGCTGGTAAATACCGACCATTTAGCTTGCCTGTCCTGAATACGGATGCCACTTTTGTAGAACGGGTTCACTTTAAAAGTAAAAACCGAAAATGAAAATCGTAAGAGACCAGAGAGAAGTGCTTGCCGAAACGAAAAACGGCAAAGTCACAGTTAGTGCGAAGCTGCCGTTAAAGCACTGCAAGAAAATATTGAACAGCAATGGAAGAAATTATACCGATGAGCAAATCATTCTGATCCGGGATTTCCTTTATGCAATGGCAACATTGGATTATTTATATTTCACTGAACACCTAAAAGCAGACACCTTAACAAAACCAGAAAATGAGAAAGAAAGCGATACTCTACATCAGAGTGAGTACAGACGAGCAAGCTGATAAAGGTTACAGTTTACGTTATCAAGAAGAGCATTTAGTAAAACACTGCGAGCAATTCAATATTGAGGTCGTTGCAACCTTCCAAGACGACTATTCTGCCAAAACATTCGACCGCCCGGAATTCATTGAACTCCTTGCTTCCCTGAAAAAGAAAAAAGGTGTTGCTGATATTCTGCTTTTCACAAAATGGGATCGCTTCTCCAGAAATGCAGGAGATGCGTATGCCATGATCAACACTTTGAATAAGCTGGGTGTAGAACCTCAAGCACTCGAACAGCCTCTTGATCTGAATATTCCGGAAAACAAAATCATGCTTGCCTTTTATCTTGCCTCGCCAGAAGTTGAAAACGACCGGAGGGCTTTAAATACTTTTGTTGGAATGAGAAGGGCGAAGAAAGAAGGCCGGTGGGTTTCTTCCGCACCGAAGGGATATAAAAATGCCCGGAGCGAGCAGAATGATAAAATAATCATTCCAAGCAAGGATGCGAAAATGGTTGCTTGGATTTTCGAAGAACTGGCAACCGGATCACATACTGTTAGTGATATCATGGTGAGGGCGAAGGAGAAAGGGTTCGTTCACAGCAAAACCCAATTTCACCTGATGCTCCGAAATCCGGTTTATTGCGGGTTGATTCGTTTACCTGCCTACAAAGAAGAAGATGAAACTTTAGTTAAAGGAAGCCACGAACGCATCATTTCAGAGGATACCTTTTTTCAGGTACAGGACTTTTTGACCGGGAAAAGACGAAATGTGCCAACCAAGAACACGAGAAAGGATGAATTCGCGTTGCGTGGCTATTTGATTTGCAGGAAATGCGGTCGGATGCTTACCGGAAGTGCTTCGATAGGTAAAAAGGGAGTCCGGTATTTCTATTACCATTGCCAGCCGGGTTGCAATGAACGGATAAAGGCTCCTGAAGCCAATAAGGAAATTCTGAGAATATTATGCAAGCCTTCCTTCACAGAAGAATCCATCATCTTGTACAATGACGCAATCGCTCAAATATTCAAGGAAAACCTTACCGATAAAAATCAGGGAGCAAAGCTGATTAAGGGGGAAATCGACGTCCTTCGCCAGAGGCTGAATAAAGCCCAAAATTTGATGCTGGACGGGAAACTAGACTCTGAGGAGTACAGAGCCATTAAAAAGCAAACAGAGCCGGAAATCGACCGCCTTTTGAGGCAAAATGCCTATACCGGGGCAGCCGACCACGAATACAAGAAATACATTGATTTTGGCCTAACCCTACTCCAGTTTCTGCCCCATTATTATAAGACCGGAGACGTTGCCCTGAAGCAAGCCCTGATAAATTCGATATTTGTGGAAAAGCTTGTATTCGACGAAAACCATTATCGAACCCCGAAAATGAACCCAGCCGTTTCCCATATATGTCCGGAAATCAGCAAGTTATGTGAAAACAGAAACGGGACTGAAAGCGTAATTTCGCTTCAGTCCCGTATGGTAGCCCGTACGGGAATCGAACCCGTGTTACCAGAATGAAAATCTGGTGTCCTAACCCCTAGACGAACGGGCCATGAAAATGATTTAAGACAAGGATGTATGATTTAGGATATAAAATGCCATAAACTGACGATGGCCGAGATTTTAACCGCTAAACAACCTACCCTTGAAATCGAAAGAACAATTTTATTTACTCCCCATTAAAACCCTTTCAGTTTTTTAGGGAGTGCAAATGTAAAAGAATTTACGCTTGAACAAAAAAATATTTTCCGAATTGCTTTTTTAGCAGGATCTATGCCATCTACTCCCCCGCATCCGGCTCCGATTTAAACTTAAACCCAAGCCGTTTGCCGGTCTGGACCTTCATATTCAGACTGGTTTCGAGTATTTCGCTTACGCGCAGCTCGCGTACGGCATCAAAAGGAGGGGTAAACAGATCGAATTCGAGGCTGTAGAGGATTGAGGCTTCGACAATATTGCGTACAGAATCTTTGTCGAGTATGCTTTTGGAGAAATCGCTGTATAAAAAGCCCAGTTGTTTCTTTCCTTCCACAAAATAATGTTTTTCGCGGTTTATGAAGATACGCCCGATGAGGTAACCCATATCGTTTACCCGGTTGTATTTAAATGAATCGCTTAGGAAATTGTAGATGCTTATTTGTCCGCAATAGCTGCGGTATTCATCTTCTTTTACATAGCCCGATTTGCGGATGAGGTGGTTGCGTTCGAATTCGAACACATTGGTATGCATGTGAAAAAACAGGGTATCGCCGGCTACTTTCAGCTCTACTTCGAACTCGCCTTTGTCGGTGTATTGAACGGTTATGCGTTTATCGGCCTTGGAGGCCTCTTTGCCGAGTTCGGATGCCAGGTCCTTGCTAACGGTCTTTAGGAGCTTAAAAATCTCCAGGGTACGGTCGTACACGTCCTGTTTCATCGACGATTTGGTCTTTAACAGTCGTAATATCGCGTCTTTGGAGAGTTCTTTGGGCATAGGCTGGTGGTTAGGGTGAACCCAAATCTACGGAAATAGTTTTGCAATTGCGAATAATGAGGGCTGTGATGGAATGCAGATCTTTAGGATGAGAATGATTTATTAAGATCACCAGATAAATCATATTTTATCATCCGAATCATAAGAATCAGCGTTCCATCACCCGACACATCAATACGACAGGGCAAAAACCACGCGTTGCTCCGAAGGCTTGCCCGAATACATGCAAACCCCTGGCTTCTTGTCGAGTTCATGCTGGTTTAAGGGAATGCAACGGATGGTGGCCTTTGTTTCTTCCTTGATCTTTTGTTCGGTTTCGGAGGTTCCGTCCCAATGCGCCATCACGAATCCTCCCTTGCCGTTGATGACGGTTTTGAACTCCTCGTAGCTGTCTACGCGTTGTATGTTTTCTTCGCGAAAGGTCAGGGCCTTTTTGTAGAGGTTGTCTTGTATCTGGGTAAGCAGGTGTTCGATCTTGGTATCGAGATCAACCTGTTGCAGGGTTTCTTTTTCCTTTGTATCGCGCCGGGCTACTTCTACCGTACCGCTTTCGAGATCGCGCGGGCCTATGGCTATACGCACCGGTACGCCTTTGAACTCATATTCGGCAAATTTCCAGCCCGGGCGCTGGGTATCGCGGTTATCGTATTTTACCCGGATGCCCTTTTTGACAAGAGCTTTCCGTATTTCGTCCACCCTGCTGTTGATTTTTTCGAGTTCTTCGGGTGTTTTGTAAATGGGCACGATCACCACCTGATAAGGCGCCAGTTTGGGGGGAAGCACCAGACCCTGATCGTCTGAATGGGCCATCACCAATGCTCCCATCAAACGCGTAGAGACACCCCAGGAGCTGGCCCAGACATGTTCGAGCTTGCCTTCCCTGGTGGTGAATTTCACATCAAAAGCCTTGGCAAAGTTTTGGCCCAGAAAGTGCGAGGTTCCGGCCTGGAGGGCTTTCCCATCCTGCATCATGGCTTCGATGCAATAGGTATCGAGTGCTCCGGCAAACCGTTCGTTGGCGGTCTTACGGCCTTTGATGACGGGTACAGCCATCCAGTTTTCGGCAAAATCGGCATAGACATCGAGCATACGCTCGGTTTCTTCTACGGCTTCTTGTGCGGTGGCATGCGCCGTATGCCCTTCCTGCCAAAGAAACTCGGCTGTGCGCAGGAACAAACGGGTACGCATCTCCCATCGCACGACATTGGCCCACTGGTTGATAAGCAGGGGCAGATCACGATAACTTTGTATCCAGCCCCGGTAGGTGTTCCAGATAATGGTTTCGGAGGTGGGGCGTATGATGAGTTCTTCGGCCAGTTTGGCATCTTCGTCCACCACAATGGTTCCATCGGGGCCGTTTTTGAGACGGTAATGGGTCACAACGGCACACTCTTTTGCAAACCCTTCGACATGGCTGGCTTCCTTGCTGAAAAACGATTTGGGGATGAGCAGAGGAAAATAGGCATTGCTATGGCCCGTATCTTTGAACATCTGATCAAGCGCCTTTTGCATGTTTTCCCAGATAGAATACCCATACGGCTTGATGACCATACATCCTTTCACGGCTGAATGCTCGGCCAGATCGGCCTTTTGAACGAGGTGGTTGTACCATTCTGAATAATTCTCGGCACGCGTTGCGAATTCTTTGCTCATAGGGCTGTTGGGGGATAACTATTTTAATCTTTCTCTAATCGGTTGATTCCAATACTGGTATAATAGTTGTAACTTTATAACCAGGTTTGCTTTCAAGGATGACAAAAATAGGAAACATATTAAACCTATTGAAAGTAAATCGCTCTAATCACCAAAACCACACAGTCATGAAGACGCTGCTGAATTTCTCGATCCTCTTACTGGTTTTTGCCACCTCCTGTAAGACAGGACAACAAACCGCAAGTACATCCTCTGCTCCTTCGAATAACGACGATATGTACTACTCGGCATCCGGCAATCCGGATAACAGCCAGAAACCTGCCCCTGTGGCGCACAGCGCCGGCACGGGTACTAATGACGACATGTACTATTCGGGTGGCGTAGGCGCAGCATCCCCGGGCCAGGCCCAGGGCAATGTAAACACTCCCCCGGCCGATCAGCGTACCCCCGCCATGGGCAACAACGGAGCAAGTAACGGCACAACCTACAGCGAGAACGGTGATGAAGGCTATAATTCAGACGATTATTACGATTATGAATACGCAGCCCGTCTGAACCGTTTCCAGAACCCTACCGGCAATTTTGGTTATTATGACGACCCTTATACCAACTCTTATTACTATTCCGGCGATCCCTGGATGTACGGCAGCAGCATTTACAACGGCTACAGCTGGTGGGGCCCTACCTATAGCATGTATGCCTACTACCCTGCCTATATGTGGGGATTTGGTCCGCACATAGGCATCGGGTTTGGGTATGGTTTCGGTATGGGTTTTGGCTATGGCTTTGGAGGATACGGCATGGGCTATTATGGCATGGGGTATGGAATGGGTTATGGCGGTTATGGAGGATACTACAACAGCTATTATGCCAACAGCTTTGATCGTAACGGAACGTATTACGGCCCACGCGCTTCGGCCAGCTCTACCGGCAGAGGTGGGGGTGTAAACAATTCTTTCGGGGCACGTACCGCCACAGCCATGGCTTCGGCCAGGAGCGCCGGTTCAGCATCCAACTTTTCGAGGGGCGGTGCAGGCGTATCGAATGCCGGTGCAGGCGCTCCACGCTCGATGTCTACCACGAATTCACGCGCAAATGCCGATGTATACAGCAAATCATCCGGCAACGGCGCTAGCCGCATGACTTCCAAACCTGTCTTTACCAATACCGAAAGCAACGGACGCAGCAACGAAAGCAACGCCCGGGGTGCATCAAACGGAAACAATAACGGACGGTCGAATTCGGCTTCACCCAACAACAGCCGGAATGAAAATTCAGGGAACAACTCCCGTGGCAATGCCGGTTCAAATAACAGGGGTAATGCCCAACCCCGTCAGGCGGCTCCCCAGTCGCATGCTGCTCCCGCAGGAGGTTTCAAGATGGGCGGTGGCTCATCGGGTAACGGAGGCGGAGGTGGAAGCCACAGCGGTGGAGGTTCACACAGCGGCGGCGGCGGTTCGCACGGCGGCGGTGGACACAGGTAGATAATCACATCAAAAAACGTATCGGAAATGAAAAAATCAATTTCAACCGTTTCAGCCCTGCTGATGGTTGCATGCTCGCTGTTTGCCCAAAATGAAACAGATGCGCTGCGTTATTCTTTTCTGGGCTTCGGCGGAACAGCACGATCTTCGTCCATGGCCGGTTCGTTCGGCGCCCTGGGAGCCGACTTCAGTTGTCTGAGTTCCAACCCTGCCGGTTTGGGCGTTTACCGCCGCAGCGAAATCTCGATCACCCCGGGTTTTATGAACCAGAACACCACCTCGGTTTATGCCAACACCTCGAGCACCGATGGGAAGGTGGCCGGAACATTTAACAACATAGGCCTGGTTGTGGCGCATAATCTTCAACGCGAACGCAACCATACGGGCTGGAAATTTATCCAGTTTGGCATCGGCATGAACCGTCTGGCCGATTATACCAACCAAACCACCATTGCCGGGACCAGCACTGGTTCTATCATGGATCAGTTTAGGTCGAATGCCGTTGGCGTTACACCCGGCAACCTCGACAATTTCGGGAATGCACTGGCCTTTAATACCTACCTCATCGATACCATACAGGGCAGCGGCGGAACAAACTATTCTGAAGCCAAAAACGTAGGCGATCAGGTTAACCATGTAGAAACCATCAACAGCAGCGGAAGCTACAACGAAATGGCCATCTCCATGGCAGGTAATTTTGAGGACAAGTTTTTTCTGGGTGGAACACTGGGCATCCCGTTTGTAAACTACAACCAGAACACCAGTTATGTGGAGACGGCCGCTCCCGGCAACAGCTCTACCTTTCAACAACTGAATTACAATCAAACGCTCAATACAACGGGTTCGGGTTTTAATTTTAAGATTGGCGCCATCTACAAACCCATGGAATTCCTGCGTGTGGGGCTTGCCTTTCACAGCAAGACCTGGCTAAGCCTTTCGGATGCCTGGAGCGCCAACATGACATCTCAGTTCTCCGGGGCCGACCAATGGAAAAACTCCTCTGCTGCATCGCCCGACGGAAATTACAATTACAACATCACCACTCCGGGCCGTATCATTGGCAGCGTTGGTTTCATCGTGGGCAAGATGGGCGCCATCAATGTGGATTACGAATCGGTTGACTATACCCAGATGAACCTGAGCAGTGCCGATGCAGGCGTATTTACCGATGCCAATACAGCCATTCAAAAAGAGTTTACCCGTGCCAGCATTATCCGCGTAGGTGGTGAGATCAAATTGCGACCAATGGCCATCCGTCTGGGGTATGCGTATTACCAGAGCCCTTTCAATTCAACCGTCAGCGGCGATGCCAGCCGCACTAGTTTCACCGGAGGTCTGGGCTTCCGTCACAAACGTCTGTTTGCCGATCTGGCCTATGTACTCACCCTCTCCAAGACAAACTACTATATGTATGATTCGGCCTTTATGCCCGAAGGACCGGCTGTGAACACCAACAGCGTATCATCCATCATGGTAACATTGGGCGTGAAGCTCTAACGGGATTTGGGATTTTAATAGGCAAAATTTAAAATTGCCGAATTAGAAATTCAAAACAATTTACAAATAAATTCAGAATCCTTTATTAAATCCCAAATCGTAATTCCCAAATCCCCAATAAAGCCAATCTTTTAAAAAGCAAAAGCCGCTCTTGAGAGCGGCTTTTGCTTTTTAAAAGATTGGCTTTTTATGCTTTCTCAGCAACTTTCTCGCCGGTAAGGATTTCTCCATCCACCAGGATCCGTCCGCAATGTTCGCACACGATAACTTTTTTGTGCATCCGGATATCAAGTTGACGTTGTGGGGGTATCTTGTTGAAACAACCACCGCAGGCATCGCGTTGTACAGGTACAACGGCCAGACCGTTACGGGCATTCGACCGAACGCGTTTGTAGGCATTCAACAAACGTGCTTCGATCTTGGCTTCCGAAACCTTTGATTTTTTCAGCAGGCCTTCTTCTTCTTTTTGCGTTTCGGCGATGATCTCATCGAGTTCTTCGCGTTTGTGTAACAAATCTTTTTTGCGTTCTTCAAAAGCCCCGGTCGAATTCTCGATGATTTCTTTCTTTGAAGCAATCTGGGCCTTGAATTCCTTGATGCGTTTTTCGCTCAGCTGGATTTCGAGGTTTTGAAACTCCACTTCCTTGGTGATCGAATCGTATTCGCGGTTGTTACGCACCTTGCCTTGTTGCGACTCGTATTTCTTGATCGCAGCCTGTGCATCCTTGATGGTATTCTTTTTCTCGTTGATCATCTCTTCGAGGTGATCAATTTCGGTGGTAAAGTTGTTGAGGCGGGTCTCGAGACCGGCTACTTCATCTTCCAGATCGCGGACCTCCAGGGGCAATTCACCGCGAACGATTTTTATCTTGTCAATTTTGGAGTCAATCTGCTGAAGCTCGTACAGGGCTTTCAACTTTTCCTCAACGCTTACTTCGGATTTTTCGTCTGTTTTGGCTTTGCTCATTGCTAGAGGTAATTTACAGGATTGGTGTTTGTTACCGATAAATGGATTGCAAAAGTAGTGAATTTTTCACGAATAACGTCAAATAATAATTCTTTCGTAAACTGCTCACTCTCAAAGTGTCCGACATCGCCAATCACAATTTTTCCATCGGCATCAAAAAACTGGTGGTATTTGTAATCGGATGTCAAAAAAACATCGGCCCCAGAGGCGATGGCATCGCCCAGCAAAAAACTCCCCGAACCTCCGCAAACCGCCACTTTCCTGACCTGTTTTCCCAACAACCGGGTATGCCGTATACACCCTGTTTTCAGGGTTTGTTTCGCCCGGAGCAAAAATTCGGTTTCCGACAGAGGCGTTTCCAGCTCGCCCAGCATCCCCGAACCAATCTCTTTATACTCATTTTCAAGGGCATAGATATCAAACGCAGGCTCTTCGTACGGATGGGTATGGCGCAGTGCCGTAAGCAGACGCAGCTCGATGGGTGCCGGAAAAATGACTTCCACCCGGGTTTCTTTTTCGTGGTGCTCCTCTCCCCGCTTGCCTATTGCCGGATTGGCCGAGGCAGAAGCCCTGAAGGTGCCTATGACTTCGGTATTCGCGCTGCACCGGTCGTATTCGCCAATCTGTCCGGCTCCTACAGCAAACAAGGCTTCGCGCAGGGCCGGGGCATTTCCTGCCGGTACAAAGGTCACGAGTTTACGCAGGAGTTGCTTTTTGGGTGAAAGGATCCGGGTGTTTTTCAACCCCAAAACCTGGCAGATACGCGCGTTCACCCCGCTCAGTACATTGTCGAGATTGGTATGGATGGCATAAATGGCAATATCGTTGCGGATGGCTTTGATGACGGTACGCTCAATATAGGTGCGGCCTGTAAGCTTTTTCAACCCCGAAAAAATAATGGGATGATGTGCAATCACCAGGTTACATTTCATCCGGATAGCCTCTTCTATCACCTCCTCGGTGCTGTCCAGACAGATCAGTGCGCCGGTAAGTTCCTGTGCCGCATCCCCGCAAAGCAAACCCGAATTATCATACGGTTCCTGATAGGCAAGCGGGGCAATTGTTTCCAGCCACTGGCAGAGTTCTTTGATTTTCATGGGCATACAAAAAATATCAGGCTAAGATACGGAAGAATCGGAACCCCGTTCGTTTCTGTAAGCTATTGACCCCGGCATGCGTGGAAGTACATAGCGGGTCTTTGAAGGGGGATGGAGACTCTTTGGAAGGAGATAAAGAGTCTTCATCGATAGATCGAAAGCCTCCTGTATGTTACCTGCTTAGCATCACAAAAAGAGGTGACGAACCTCACAAAACGTGATGAATTAGCGCCTCCTTTCAGCCAAAGAGTATGTCGGGAAGCAGAACAAGGAGGTCTATCAGAAGCAGAAGTATGTTTGTCAAGAGGAGGAATGTATTTGTCTGTAGACAGCATGTATTTGACCAGAGGATGAATAGATCAAGTTTCTTACATGACTAAAATCACGGCAAGTAGTGAGCAATCGCACGGCCTGATTCCTGAACCGCCCAGCCGTTCGGTTCGGATGCCGCTGAGAATCAGGAAACACAGCCATTCCCATCCTGAATTCAAGATCTTGTCAAAACCGGGTGTTTAGGGTTCACCCCCCCCAACCATCATACAATCAATAGATAGTGTCTCGTTTTCATATTTGAGTTGCAAGATAATATGCCGTTTACCATCGAAACCCTTGCACCAAGCAGTACGTGGACGAACTTTGTGTTCAACGGAATTTTTGAGTGCCCCTATTTAGGGCCGAATTCCGAACCTATTTCTGGCTCGATCTGCCCTGTTCCGAGCAGTGTAAAGCGCCTTACCAAACCATTGTTTTACTACTTTTGGGCATGGCAAAATTCCGCCTTCTCCTCCTTCCCTTTTCCTTATTATTTGGGATAGTGGTCTATATCCGCAACTTTTTGTTTGATATGGAAGTGTTGCCAGCTTATACCCCTCCGTTGCCGGTTATCTGTATCGGTAACCTGGCTATGGGTGGCACCGGAAAAACGCCCCATACGGAGTATCTCATCCGAATGTTGCAAAACAGGTACCCGCTGGCCACACTCAGCAGGGGCTATGGACGGAGCACGAAAGGATTTGCATATGTTACCCCCGATACCCCTGCGTCTGTCAGCGGGGATGAACCCCTGCAGTTCTGCCGGAAATTTCGGAGTAATGTGGTGGTAGCCGTGGATGAAAAACGGAAACGGGGCATTATCCACCTCCTCGCCGATCACCGCGAAGTACAGCTCATTCTGCTGGATGATGCCTTCCAGCACCGGAGTGTGAAGGCTGGGCTGAATATTTTATTGAGCGATTATGCTTCACCCTATTATAAGGACTGGATCCTGCCTGCCGGAAATCTGCGTGAACAAAAGGGAGGGGAGAAAAGGGCCCATATCCTCATCATCACCAAATGCCCCGAACACCTGCCTCAACCCGAACGGGAGCAGATCCTGGCAAAGGTGCATGTACCTGAAGTATTTTTTTCGCACATACGCTATGCACCTCCCCGGAGGCTGGAGGATGATGCCGAAACCCTTTTCCCTGCAAACCTCACAGGCATCCTGATGCTGAGCGGCATAGCCAATAACAAGCCCTTTCGGGAGTATCTGGGCACAAAAACCGGCCAGCTCCAGACGCTTGAGTTCCCCGATCATCATGCCTATTCAGTGGCCGATCTGCATAAAATCAGGGAAGCGTATGAGGCTATGTCAGAAAAATATAATATCATTGTCACCTCAGAAAAAGACGCGATGCGTCTGAGGCAGCCCGAACTTTACGCAATCATTCAAAAACTCCCGGTTTATTATGTCCCAATCCATATTGAATTCAACGAAAACGACACCTTCCGTTTCCAAAAACTCATCAGCAGTTATGTTAGCGAACATAAAAAACGCAGCTGATTTTATACGCAAGGCTACATCGTTTGAACCTGAAACAGGCATCATCCTTGGAACAGGGCTGGGCGGATTGGTGAACGAAATCGAAATAGCCCATACCCTTGCCTACGAAAATATTCCGAACTTTCCGCTCTCGACCGTTGAAGGCCATAGCGGAAAACTGATTTTGGGTAAACTGGGCAACAAAAAAGTGGTGGCCATGCAGGGCCGTTTTCATTTTTATGAAGGCTATGACATGCAGGAAGTGACATTTCCTATACGGGTACTGAAATACCTGGGCATCAGGGAACTCTTTTTGTCGAATGCCAGCGGAGGCGTGAACCCCGATTTTGAAATCGGCGATCTGATGATCATCAACGATCATATCAACCATTTTCCTTCCAACCCCCTTATCGGAGCCAATATACCCGAACTGGGTCCGCGTTTTCCGGATATGAGCGAAGCGTATGACCCCGAACTCATCGGCAAGGCAAAAAAGGTGGCCCATGCATTGGGCATACCCGTACAGGAAGGCGTATACCTGGGCCTGAGCGGGCCAACCTTCGAAACCCCTGCCGAATACAAATATATGCGTGTGCTGGGCGCCGACACGGTTGGCATGTCAACCGTTCCCGAAGTTATTGTGGCCCGTCACATGGGCATCGCCTGTTTTGCCATCTCCATCATCACCGATCTGGGTGTCCCCGGCAAAATAGTTAAAATCACCCACGAAGAAGTTCAACACGTAGCTGCACTCGCAGAAAAGAAGATGACGCAGATTATGAAGGAGATGATGAAGTAAGAAGGGGTTTGGGATTTTAACTTGCGGTTTGTTGTCCTGTCTTACAAGAGGTGGCAAAAACCAGTAAGAGGATCGGGAAATTCACAGGCAACATTTAATATTGTCGAATCAGAAATCCAAATCAATTTACAAATAAATTCAGAACCTCTCATTAACTCACAAATCGTAATTTCCAAATCCCAAATCTATTTTAGGAGTTCCTGGGCTTCCTGTATGCTGATGAATTCGTCTTTGTAGAATGCCACGACGAATGCCCCATCAATGCCTTTTGCTTTGAGTTCAGTCTTTAGCTTCTGAGCTTCGGCCAGGGTATGAAACTCACCGGCCGTATACCGTGTCAGTCCGGCTGAAGTGGCGCTGTGTTCGATATCTTTAACCGTCTTGAATTTTTCTTTCATTTCGGCCGGAGGCTCAGCCCTGAAGACACCAATCTGTACCTTAAAGACCACACTCGTTTTGGTGACCGCCTGTGCAGCCGTATTCTCGTCGGTGTCGGCATTTTTTACCGGGGCAGGGGCAGGAATAGCGCCTACATCGGTAAGGCTTACCCGTTTACCATCCTTAAACGCCACAATAAACGCTCCTACATATCCTTTCGAAAGCATTTCGACCTTGCCCTTGGCCGCATCATCAAACGTAGCATACGAACCGGCGAGATAGCGGTAAAGACCGTTGTCGGTACTCATCTCCAGTACTTTTCCGGCATCGGAGAAGTTTGAAGGCGAAAGCCTGCGTTTAAATGCACCAAGCTGTACC
>JABDAO010000071.1 GCA_013289095.1 Bacteroidota bacterium
GGTATATGTACTTATTTTCACTTTTTCAATCAGCTTCGGAAAAGATGTTTTTGTGTTGATTGGATTCTAATCTGTCGGTCACACATTGTTGGAGTTCGCAGGCTGGTGAGCAGGAAAAAGGGGGCGTTTTGGCAAAAGAAAACGAAGCCGGGGGCGGCTGGCCAAAGCGCTTGTTTTTGGAAGGGAGAATGAAAAGCGGACAATCTTTAGATCAGCAACAAACTAGGGCCCTACTGTCGGGAGCTGATAATTGATAAAACAGTCGCGCACCCGAAAAGCTACCTGCCAGGCTGTGGTTGAATTGGAATTAAATGGAGTGGCCGTGTGTACAAAGGGTATTCCATACAACAGGTTGCCATAATCGCATATCTGATGTACATACGTATTCTGGCCAGGGAGAATGGTAAACTGCTGTATGGGCAGAGGAAGCGCCTGCACGGCAGGCAACCAAACATGTTCTGTCATATTGTTGCCTCCGATCTGGTAGCTGAACGGGAAATTGACCGGGCCATTGTGTGCCTTGGTGGTATCTGCCAAGCCCTGTATATTCATAGAGATATAACCTTCCGAAGCGTTCCAGTACATCGGAAGATTGGGGGCGGTCTGTGCGGCAAGCGGGTTTCCGGCAGGGTACATGGATGGATTGGTGCTGTTTTGAGCAGGTGTCAGACCCACATTGTATAATATCTGCCCGTAACTCCCGGCAGGCACATCGGCTACATAATATACGTTGTTGGCCAGCGTCTTCAGAAAGACCGTGTTTAACGGTAAGATATAGGCATTGTTGGTTGTGAAATTGAAGATCTGGATGCTTGAGATATAGAACTGGGCAGAGGTAAGCTTAAACCGCCGACCGGTCACATCTGATAAAACGGTGCCCGAATCGGCTTCCACCTGGTTGATATAATTATGCAGATCGAAGTACAGATGGCCCATCCCAACGGGAGGTACGTTATCAGATTTGGTGCAGGAGCTGAGTGATGCCAGCAGGAAAAAGGCAGAAAGCGAAAAAGCGAATACTGATTTTTTTGAAAAGTTCATGTCCTCGTATTTAATAAATAATGTAGAGTTAAAAGCTGTACCGGATACCTGCGTTCAAACTCATGGTCTGTGTCATCTGTGTTCCATTCAGGTTCTGGTAGACGGGCATGCCGTACTCCAGGGCTACACGAAAATTTTTAAGGGGTCCGGATGGAACATAAAAATTCAACCCGGCATAGCCATATATCACATTTCCCCCGTAGTTTATGGTGTTGGCAGTGGGGTCGTTTGCTGACAGCGATGCGATGCCCGTATCATAGCCTCTGATGGGGCCCGTGGTGCTGCCTTCGGCCCGAAGAGACACGCTCATGTTTGGGCTGAATTTATAAGCCAGCCATACATTGGCTTTGTACTGATTGCCCCATTCGTACCCTTCGGTATTGGATCCTGTTTGGATATTGGCATTCAGCACGATTCCCCAGGAAACATAATCGTTCTGACCGAGATAAGTCACCGAGGGCATTATGCTTACAGACCCTGTGCCGTTTTGCATCACATACGATGATTTTACCGTATCGCCGGCCACATTGTTCGTTTTTTGTTCGATGCTGCCGGTTGGAATACTTAACCCAAAACCTGCGATGAGCCGCGCCGGTTTAATGTCGATGATCTTATAAAGGGCTGTAATCTTTGTATCGCCGAGGCCAGAAGATGAGGAAGAAATGCTGGAGGGCGGGCTTGCGGCCCCAGTTGCCTGCTGCGTTTCGAGTGTGGGATCCATGTTCAGGGTCATGGAGTTGAAATTGTAACTACCCTGGGCCATGAAGGTAAGTCGGTCAGAAAATCCGTACATCACCGTGAGCTGGTGACTCTGCATCATCATTGTCTGTGGCACTGCGGCGTAATTTTGAAAGGCAGCATCGTTGCTTATATTCGAGATAGCGCTTTGATTCCCTGAATTCATCAGGTTCAGATAAGAATAAGCAATCATCCACTGGCCCTTGCCACGTACCTGATCTGTCAATATCCCGAGTGGGGCCTGTCCATCCGGCCGGTTGCTGTCAAACGGCCCGGTTTGCTGCTGATATTCCTGGGAATATCCTTTGATGCCTATAGATAACAGAAAAAGTAAAAGAGTTGTTTTGAGAATGTTCATGTTTATTGGCGATGGTGTAGGTTCATAGATTAAGCTCGTTATCATCAGCGAGTTTTTCCGGAAAAACCATTTTTCGGATCGGGTACTGAATAAAGGTTAAAATTGGGTTTTAGAAATTCGTATGCAAATCTACACATTTGAGGTTAGATTGGCTTATCGATTTCTTACTGCCCTTATTTGTACAGATCCTGTTGTTGGATAGCTACTTCTTCTTTAACTGACATCAGAGATGCCCATCGGGATTAACCCGATCTTCCCGGGTTTAGTATCTCTGGCCACGTATGTTCAATTCGGAGCATGAACTAGGTGTGCGTTCTGGTAAATATGCCCTGTGTTTTCAAGATACCTGGGTGTTTAGGCCATAGAATACAGAAAAAAAAGGGGCGAACGAGCTGTTCGGGTCAGACCGGTGGGGAATGTGAGATTTTCAGGAAAGACAACAAAAAAGAAACGTTCGGAGCAACAGGCATACAAGGGAGGACGAAATGTGTGGTTACAATCTGAACCGCATGAACGTGGGTGCTTTGTTCTCCTGCTTTTTTCTGTAGTTTCAGCAGATGATATAAACTCATGCAACGGGTTCCCGCTTTAACGCTGTTGCCCAAAGATTTACTTGCTGCATAATCTTTGTTCAGGGTATAGTCCAGCACCGGATACAAAGGTGCAAGCAATGCCGCCAGATAGAGGGAAAATAGCCCAAGGGTAAAGAGTGGTTTCATTACGGTCACTAAATTTTTTATTCTTTTCAGCAACCACTTCGACTGTTTCCAGCGCAAAAAGCAAAGACCGTTCTCATTCTCTAATCAGTTTTTAATAGCTTTTCTGGCAGTTTTCATCCAAAACCCTTAAAATCCCAAATCCCCCCTGCCATTGCCTGACACTTGTTATTTCGGTAACTTTGGTTCATGAAACGGTTTCTGTGTTCTCTCTTTCTTCTGGCTTACTTCTCGGTTTCTCTCCAGGCGCAATTTGTAAGCGCCAGATTGACGATTATCGGACTGACATGTTCAGCCTGCTCATTTGGAACGGAGCGTTCACTTCGGCAGTTGCCTTTTGTGGAAGATGTGAAGATGGATCTGAATACGAACATTGCCTCGGTCATTTTCAAGGCTGGTATCCCCGTTTCCATCGAACAGCTGGTTCAGAAGGTGTATGATGCCGGTTTCTCGGTTGGCCAGGTCATGGCTGTGTATCACTTTACGACCGAGATACTCAACGGAAACGCCTGGCAGACAGGCCCCGATTTTTATACCTTGCTAAACACAGCCCCTGCTGACCTGAAAGGGGATAAAGAACTCACCTTTGTGGCGCCTAAGTACATGAAAAAGAATGAGTATAAATCCTACAAGCCACAGGTGGACGCTGTGAATTCTTTGATCGGCGAAAGCCGCAGCGGACACCGTTATTTTGTGCTATGGTGACCAACCAGGCCTTCGCCCGTGTGCTGCTGCTGCTGTTTGTCCTGTTCAGTCTGAAACTCCCCGGACAGGAACTTTTTCCCCACAATGAGCCAGCCAGCAACGTAGGTAAGAATGTGCTCGCCGTGCGCGTCTCTTCTGAGACTTACAGTGATCTGGGTCAGCCCCGTGATTTTCAGTATATCTGTTTCCGTTTCGGGCTTTCCTCAAAATGGATGCTTTCTGAATCGTTTTTCTTTTCAAACCATCATGGATCACTGTTGCCCGGCAATTTTATAAGGCCCGATTCGGTGCATGGGCCATCCACAACAGGGGTAGCCAGAGGGAAGTACTATCCCTACCTTTTTGAGTCGATGAACCTAAACCTCAAATACCGGTTTTTGGCCCGTGATTCTGAACACCGGCATTTTCGAGTAGCAGCCTACCTTGACCTCTCGGGCGGAAATGAAGCACATGCCGAGGCCGAACCCAACCTGATGGGCGATACCGGGGGAGCAGGTTTGGGCCTGATATCTACATTACTGCTGCATAAATTTGCAGTCTCGGTTAATGCCGGGGGGATTCTTCCAAGCCCCTATCAGGAAGCGGTTACGGGAATAACCATCAATTACGGTAAAGCGGCCTACCTGAACCTCAGTATGGGGTACCTGTTATTCCCCCGTGTTTACTCTAGCTACAAACAGCTCAATGTAAACCTGTACGCCGAGTTTCAGTGCATGACCTATGGAGGAGCCGTGATAACCGATAATGGGGCCTCAATACGGATTGTGGATGCGCCTGCATTGCAAGCCAACAGCTATATCGAATTCAGGCCTTCGGTGCAGTTTATCATCCGTTCCAATATGCGTCTTGATTTATCGCTGGGTATTCCTGTTTACGGACGGTCCTGGAATTATACCTGCCCCGTGTATTTTGTGACGTTGCAACAGGCTGTGTTTTTTAAAGATGGAAAGTGATTCATTATGTGTTGGTCTGCACCGTAGGAAAAAAAGCGCTCTCCACAGTTATTCTGTTCTCAAGCTATCATCTTTTATTTCCCTGGTTTCGAATTCTTCCATTTAATAAAGAGAAAGACACCTTTTTGCTCCTGCCCGGCGAATATTGAATTCGAAGCAACATTCATCAGTTTGTCCGGAAAGAAAGCATCAGGATACTACCTTTATTCTGCCTGGGAAGGACGGATGGATTAGAACAAGATCCGTGTTTCTTGCCATCGGCTGTTTGATCGAATATCACCAACTCACAAAAACCAATCATTATGAAAAGAAAAGTTACCCGGGGTTTGTTCCTATTCCTGAGCATCGGTTTGCAGTCCAGCCTGTTTGCGCAGGTTATTGTTGATTGTAGGTATAATTTCCAGATTGTGGAGGCTCGTTCTAATTATGCTACCTGGAGTTCGTCTGTGTGTAATATGCAGGGCTCAAGTTTTCCGTATGCACTGACACTGGGTACCGTTACCGGAGCAACAGCCTTGGTTCAAAACCCTCAAACCACCTTGAATGAGGCGTTGACTGCAACCAATCTGGTTACGAACAAAGGCGATTTTTATCAATATAATATTGATGTTGCCAGCTTTGTAAGCAACTATGACCTGACCGAAAATTTTGAGTATACTATCTATTTTCAAGCAAAGGGTATTCAGGCAGCTGGAGGCCCAACTGCAGTTCTGTTGCAGTACTCGTCCACCAATAATAACGGGGGGGGCAATCAATTTTATGATGCCGCTCAGGTTCCACTTGTTTACAACAACCAGAATAATGGCTGGCAGGAATTTCATTTTACGGTACCCGTTTTCGGAACGGAGTGGGGGATGCCTTCGATCAGAATCATCCCGCTTGGAGCCACTTCCAACAACTCTTCATTCAGCCTTGATAACTTCGAAGTACGACTTTCCAGTCAGGTTACCTGGTTGGATGTTGAGGCCGGTTTTAACCACTCACTGGGGCTTACCAGTACCGGTTCGGTATATGCCTGGGGAAATGGCACTGAAGGGCAGATTGGAAATGGGAATCACATAAATGCGGATAATCCCGTGTTTGTTGACAATTTTGCCGGGCAAGGCTATCTCCAGGTTACTGCCGGTGGTTATCACAGCGTTGCCTTAAGTAATACAGGGGCGATTCTGGCCTGGGGTGAAAACACCTATGGTCAGTTAGGAAATGGCACTACCATTGATAGCTACGTGCCAGTGTCTCCTCTAAATCCAAATAATTTAACATGGGAAAATATAAGCGCAGGGTATCTGCACACCCTGGCAATCCAAAAAACCGGAGGCAGCCCAAACGTTGGAGCTTTATGGGCCTGGGGCAGCAATGCATACGGGCAGCTGGGTGATGGTACTCAGACCGACCGGCATGCTCCTGTACTGATTACTCATCCTGGTGTTCCTTCCTCCTGGCAAATGATCAGTGCCGGAGAACGGCACTCGCTTGCAATAGCAGCCGATGGTTCACTTTGGGCCTGGGGGACAAATGCGCTTGGGCAGCTAGGTACAGGAAACACTGCGGCCTCCAGTATTCCGATAGCGGTAATGGTGGGAACCAAGTGGTTGACCTGTAGCGCCGGAGGAATCCATTCTTTGGCCATACGTTCAGATGGAACACTCTGGGCCTGGGGGTCCAGTATGAATGGTCAGGTTGGCAATAATTCTCTTTCTTCAGCAGTCCTGAGTCCTGTGAAAATATCGTCTGCGACGGATTTTACTTCTGTGTCTGCCGGACTCGATTTTTCCTTTGCGATTGACAAGAACGGGGCTCTTTGGGGATGGGGAGACAACAACGTTGGACAGATCAGCTCCCCGGCAGGGAGTGGTGTTGCCATCGTTAAGGTGCCCACAAAGATAAATGGAGGTGTGAACGGATGTACAACGCTGTCAAGCTTTTGGTATAAGGTATCGGCCGGAAGCGATTTTGCATTAGGTTTTACATTCGATACAAATGAAGAACAGCTTATCTGGACAGGCAGTCACTCCTTTGGCCAAACAGGGGCAGGTGATTCCACAGCAACCAATGCCTATTTTACTTGTTATGAAGCGAATGAGAACCCGGACAGACTGACGGCTCCTCCCACTAACAGTCTTAAGACGAATGAGGGCGATTTGAAGGTGTTCCCGAACCCTTCGAACGGCACAATTAATATAGCGTATCAGGTAAGTCGCGAGGGCATGACTACAGTCTGCAAAATCTATGATTTCTCAGGTAAGTTAGTGACCGTGCTTGACGAGCGTAATCTGTCTGTCGGGACTCAGACACTGAGTATACAACCCCAAGACTATGGAATGTCATCAGGTGTGTACTTGCTGACTATTGAAAAAGATGGGAACAGGGAATCGCGAAAAATACAGATAATCGAGTAGGTTATGTGTGCTGTTTTCTGCTGTCAGAAACAGGTTCTCCTGATGTTTTATTAAACGAGAGAAACGGAAGTATTTGACTAATTACGAGGATCATATAAATTGAATATTGTTCAACTTAAATCTATACGCCATGTTGCACCCCAAAGAATTACAAAACAGCCCGAACCGTTTCATTATCCTTATTTTAGTGTTCTGTTTCTCCGGTACTTTGTTCTCGCAAACCAACGGATGGGTATGGGCAAAATTATACGGCGGACCGGCTTCTCCAGGGCTGGGCAATGAGCCCAATGGAATTACCACAGATGCTCAGGGTAACTCGTATGTAGTTGGTTCCTATACCGGGAACCTTGCCTTCAATGGAAATGCATTGCCTGTGCCTTCACCGACATGTCAGGGTCAGCCATTCATCGTAAAATATGATCCAAACGGGAGCTTCGTCTGGGCCAAATCTGTGAAATTAACCTGGCCAAATGTAGTGGATGGGGCTTTTGGAAATGCCTCTGGTGTTGCAATGAGTGGTGATGGAAGCGGAGATATCTTTGTGACAGGCTGGTTCGCCGGGGATGCTGATTTCGGTAGCGCTTCAACTGTTTTGACCCGCCGGCCGAGTATTGGCCCGGCAAATAAAATCATCACTCAGACGGATGGTTTTGTCGCAAAGTATGATTCAAATGGAAATATTATCTGGACCGCCGATCTTGGGAGAGTCTCGGACTTGAACCCCATTAATCCGAATCATAATCCGGATAATTCCATTCTTCCTTCCTCCATTGCGAGTGATCAATCAGGAAATTGTTACGTTGCGGGCTCTTACAATGACCAGGCGCTGATAGGAAGTATCGCGTTGCCAACAACCACTGTCCAGGCCCCTTTTATAGCCAAGTATACGGCATCAGGAACCGTGGCCTGGGCCAATTCTATTGTAACAAATGGCATCGCCTTTGGAGTAGCTGCCGACAATTCAGGAAATTGTTTTGTTGCTGGAACTTTCAGCTCTCCTACTATCCTGTTTAAGCCCGGGCTGCTATTATCTAATGCGGCTACAAACAAAGGAAATATGTTTGTGGCAAGTCTTAATCAGGCTACAGGAAATGTGACTTGGGCAAAGCAATCTCTCTCTTCCGGTGGGTTCGTGAACGGAGCAGGAGCTAGTAGCGTTGCCTGCGATTATAAAGGAGGATGCTTTATAACCGGAAGTGTGGAAGGTACGGTACGGTTTGACCCCAGCAACATTTTTATCATCCCAAATGGAAACGATTATTTTGTTGCCAGTTACAATGCTCAGGGTACATTACTCTGGATTGACGTGGATGGTCAAAACGGCAAACCTTCGTCAAAAGGCATTTGTTACAATAGCATTTCAGAAAAGGTTTATGTGGTTGGCACATTGCAGGGAAATTGTTTGTTCAATCACAGCACTGTTTCTTATGTCAGCGCCAATCCATCCGATTGGATGAGTTTTATTGCCGGGTACAACTCGCTTGGGCTGTTTCAATTCGCCAATACTGCTGTCGGAAGTGGCTCCAATATTGGTACTGTTGGGGGAATAGCTACGGGCGTCTCTGGTCATAACAGCGATGGAGTTGCTTATGACCCTATTTATATAACCGGGGAAGGCTCCGTCTCCGGGGTGTCGAATACCGAAGACTTCTATTTTTCACTCAATGGCCCAGTTGAAATTTCATTGCCCGCCGGACCTTCACTGCTCGACTGTTATCTTGCCAAATATCAGGTTTACCGGAGCAAACGTCCGATTGAGATCGGCCAGAATTTGGGTAGCAAAGCTGATGATCAGGAATTGGTACTCTATCCAAATCCTTCGGCTGGGGCCTTTACGGTCCAGCTTACAACCGATGTGGATGGACTTGAAAAGATGGAACTCTTCAATTTACTGGGCGAATTGGTTTATTCCGAAAGCCAGGAAACCCAGAGTGGTCAGAATTTCCTGAAAATAAATGTAAGCATACTACCTTCTGGGGTCTATTTTTTAAAAATCACAAACGGAGGAGATTCGATCATTAAGAAAATTATAATAAAAAAATAGAAGGTGTTGAATCTGTATTCTTAGGTTAGCCAAGGCAAAGGCATGGATCCTGAAAGTGATCGGGGGAACAGACTCAGGGATAACAGCGATACAAACACCTGGAATCCTGAAACGCATTTCTGCTCCTTGTATGACGCCTGACGAATTCACTTTTGCCTCATGTAAGGTGCTATAAGCCCCTTCAATGATTTCTATAATTTGGGAGAAGTGTGTTCTTCCCAAATATATGTTGAACAATTTTTAATCCGTCTCTGTAATCGTCTGAACAAATGGAGTGCGGTCACTCACCGTATCTCAACCTGCATTAACTTACTTGTTCACGATCAGCTTATGACGTACGGCAGAGCCGCCGCTGTACACCCCGCACAGATAAACCCCATCAGCAAGCCCCTCGAGCGAAACAGCGCTTATTGAAGCTGTAATTGCAGTGTTCACTATAATCCGGCCCAACACATCGGTGATCAGTAATGTGTATTTTTCTCCGGTCTGAAACCCGGTAATCGTAAGGCTTACAGATGAGGCAGCCGGGTTGGGGGCCAATCCAAATTCAAAGGTTGGTTTGCTTGGGTTTTCAACAATGTCCAGGGCAGAGCTTCCTTCATAAAACTCCACCCCGCCCGAGAAATTGCCAACAAACAGATCCATTAATCCATCCCCGTTGATATCATACCCATAAGGAACCGATCTTTCGCCTTCTCCGATCCAGGCTAACAACGGGTCGATCAGGGTGAAGGTTCCGCCGAGGTTTCCGTCAATATTTCCATATTTGAGCAAGCTTCCGTACTCGTCGCCTACAATCAGTTTATATGAGCCAGCTTCATTATAAAAAAACGGGGCCGCAAAACCGGTGGAATAACCCGGGCGGGCGGTTTTTACATTGCCCAGTTTACGGGTAACAGGGGTTGATGAAAAGGCAGGGGAGGTGGGGGTGCCTGTGTTTTGGTAATAATAGATTTCTCCGAGCTGATTGCCCACTACCAGATCGAGCAGCCCATCACGGTTCAGGTCGATGAGCTGGGGGGTGGCGGCCATGCCAACATACATCCCCGAAAGGAAGGAAGCTGAATCGTACACAAAACTGTCGAGGGCTGCGGCCGAGCGTTGAAAATAATGTAGATGCCCGGCAAAATCGCCTATGACCATATCGGTGAGCCCGTCTCCGTTCAGATCGCCGAAGGTAGGGGCGTACTGCTGGGTGATATGCAGATTTTTTGTGCTCAGGTTGGCATAATCGCGTGTGATGAGCGTGAACACGGGAACCGTTTTTGTCCCTGTGTTTTTATAGAAGGCTATGTTGGGAACCACCCCGCTCGTAGCAGCATTGAAATACCCCCAATTGCCGATAAACAGATCGGCCAGGCTGTCGCCCTGATCAGGGTAAAGAACCGGAAATGCACCTTCGCCCACATCGATCATCTGGTCCTGCAAGAAATTGTTTTGCTGGTAATGCAGCACCGTTGAATCGTTGGTGCCTATGTTTTTATACCAGTCGACACTGTTAAAATCTTCGGCCTGGCCTTCCACCTGGTTGTTGGGTCCGAGCAAGACATCTTTGTTACCGTCATTATTTACATCGACCAGATAGCCGCACGAAAAAACATGCAGATTTACCGGCACATCGTACGAAGGGAATGAATAATCGGGAGGGGTCGCAAAGATGGCCGAATCGACAGTGCCTGTATTGCGCATGCCCGTAACACTGGCGCAGCCATAATGACCCAGAACCAGATCCTGGTTATTGTTGCCTTCTTCTTTCAGACACAGGATACAGTTACCCTGGTGTTTGAGCCCACCGCCAGAGGATGTAGCAAGTGTCCCCGGTGGAGGAGGGGCGGAGACGGTACAAGGAGCAGGTCCCACATTTTCGGTGATATACCCTCCGCAAACAATGCCGTTATCGGCAAACTGCCCGTAGCAGTAGGGGCTTTTGACATATCCATTCAGGCTGTCGCAGGTGCCATACATTTCTATGGTCATGTTGCGGTGGTACTCAACATAGGTGGTGAGAATGCTATAGGTCAGGATGTCAAGATCCCCATCGTTATCAACATCTACAATTGCCGGTATATCAGAAGGACTAACATAGAGAGGCAGGATACCGGATGATCCGTAATTCGAAAAAAGCAGGGACGATGCCAGGGTAAAACCAAAACCGTTGGCGGCGCTGGAGGTGTTTTTGTACAGGGCAATCCCGCTCTGTGCTCCGTAGGTGAGCCAGTGGGTAGTGTCGTAAGTAAAAAGATCGGCATTCCCGTCGCAATTATAATCGGCCAGCAGGGCCCAGTTTTGAAGGTGAGGAAATTTAGCGGCATACTGGGGGGCATTCACATACGATACTTTGTTTGGTATGCCTTTGTTCAAAAACGTAGTGACACGCCCCCCGTTTGTTCCCTGACGGTCGAATACAAACAGATCGGGGATGCCATCCTGGTTCAGATCGATTTCCGAAAACTGACAAAAATTCAATCCTCCGGTCCAGGCATTGGCAAGCGTATCGGTTCCCTGGATGACCCGGATGGAATCGTTCCGGAAAAAGCTCGTCTGGGAATATGAAAAGATATGAAGAAACAAAAAGACCAGGAGAATGGATGTTTTTCCGATGTTCATGGAAAGGCTTGACTAGGACTCAAAGTTACCGAATATTTGGCTCTACCCGTTATGAATCCAGACGCAGAAAGGGCGATTCGGATTAGAAGATGATGAAAATTGAAGGTAAAAGATACGATCAGCCTGAACCATAGCCCTTGTCTTACCCGGGCGTCGTTTGTTGGGTTAAGCCCATGATACTGAAAGTTTTCCATTTCCCCGAAGGGTTTCAAACTAAAGTTGGCAGATAATGAATGAAATTCTATATTTGCACCCTTCAATTTTTCTCGGAGGTTCCTGAAGAATAAGGAATAAGCTTCAATTTAATATAAATAAATTTAACTACAATATGCAAAATTTAAAGGGTGCGATCAGGTCATTTACCATTCTAATGGCCTTATCCTGTTTGTTCTACCTTTCTTTCACCTTTGTCGCCAATGGCATTGATAAAGATGCAAAAGCCTATGCCGAAGGGTTCGTCAACCGCAAAGCCATTCAGGACAGCGCTACGAAATACGGTCATGGCGATGCCGCCCGTACCAAATCCTACATCGATTCTACCCGTGCCAAACGCGAGGAATTCTACCTCGGCGATTCCATTGCAAACGAAAATGTGTACAGCCTTGGAATCATTAAATATACCGGCGCACAAGTACGTCAGCATGCCATCAACCTGGGGCTTGACTTAAAAGGTGGTATGAACGTAACCATGGAGATTTCGGTTCCCGAAATCATCAAGGCCATGAGCAACTACAATCCCGATCCCGAATTCAACAAAGCGATAGCCGATGCCATCGAAATGTCGAAGAAAGAACAGGGTACCTTTGTTGAGATTTTTGGCCGTGCATTCGAAAAGAGCAATCCAAACGCTAAACTGGCGGCATTCTTCCAGACAGTTGAGCTGAAAAGCAAAATTCCCTTCCAATCCACCAACCCGGAAGTGCTGAAAGTGCTTAATAACGAAGCCAACGAATCGGTAAAACGCGCCAAACTGATACTCGAACAGCGTATCAATAAATTTGGTGTGGCCCAGCCAAGCATTCAGCTGATGCCAAACTCTGGCCGTATCCTTATCGAACTTCCGGGTGTAAAAGACAAAAACCGCGTGCGTAAACTGCTCCAGGGAACTGCCAATCTGGAGTTCTGGGAAACATACGAAAGTGGTGAGGTCATCAACATGCTGAGCAATGCCGACGAAAAACTCGGTCAGCTTTATTCCCCTGCTGCCGATACTTCTAAAACAGAAAAGACCGATACTACAAAGACAGAGGAGAAAGCCGGCGCCAAAATGAAAAAAGGCAAGGACGGAAAGAATGCAAAAGCAGATGCTGCCGAAGCAAAGAAAGATCTTGCTGATACCACCCATAAAGCCGGTTCGCTTGCCGAACAGCTGAACAAAAAAGAAAAAACCGCTACCGGTAAAGACAGCCTCAAAGCCGGCAAGGAAAGCCTGAGCGATCAACAGAAGAAGCACCCCCTCTTTGCAATCCTTCAGCCTGCTGTAGGACGCGACAAAGAAGGTCACCCTGTGGCTCAGCCCGGACCTGTGGTTGGTTACTCGCTTGCCAAAGACACCGGCAAAGTAAATGTATACCTGCACATGAAACGGGTGCTTGAAATCCTTCCAAAGAACCTGCGTTTGTTCTGGGGTGTTAAACCCGAGAAAGGATCTACTGCCTATGCCCTTTTTGCAATTCGTGTAAGCAGCCGCGACGGACGTGCCGCCATGGAAGGCGATGTGGTGACCGACACCCGTACCGAATTTAACCAGCAGAACGGCGGTAACCCCGAGATCTCCATGACCATGAATCCGGATGGAGCCCGCCGCTGGAAACAATTGACACATGACAACGTCGGCAAATGCATCGCCATCGTACTCGATAATAATGTATACTCTGCGCCTCGCGTAAACGGTGAAATACCAAACGGTCGCTCATCCATCACGGGTAACTTTACCATCAACGAAGCCAATGACCTGGTAAACGTACTGGGTATCGGTAAGCTCCCGGCCCCTGCACGTATTGTAGAAGAAACGGTTGTGGGTCCTACCCTGGGCCAGGAAGCCATCAACGATGGTATGCTGTCGTTTATCGTAGCCCTGATTGTGGTATTGATCTATATGTCGTTCTATTACAACCGTGCCGGTATCGTGGCCGATGTGGCCCTGCTTGTAAACGTATTCTTTATCATGGGGGTGCTTACCTCGCTCGGAGCTATCCTGACGCTGCCTGGTATTGCAGGTATCGTGCTTACCATCGCCCTTTCGGTGGATGCGAATATCCTGATTTTCGAACGCATCCGGGAAGAATTGCGTGAAGGAAAAGGAATTGCATTGGCCATTTCCGAAGGCTATAAACATGCCATGTCGTCTATTCTCGACTCCAACCTTACCACCCTTATCCTGGGTATCATCCTCTTCATCTTTGGCAGCGGCCCGGTTCAGGGTTTTGCAACCACCCTCATCATTGGTATCCTGAGCTCGATGTTCTGCGCTATCTTCATCACCCGTCTGGTATTCGACTGGATGCTGAAAAAGAAAGAAGCAGCCATCAAATTCTCTGTGCCGGCTACCGAAAACCTCTTGCGCGGTGCCAAGATCGATTTCGTTGGGAAACGTAAATACTTCTATATTTTCTCCAGCGCCATTATCCTTGTTGGTCTGATCTTCTTTGTGAAGAAAGGCGGTTTCAACCTGGGTGTTGATTTTCAGGGAGGACGCACCTATCAGATCCGTTTTGATAAACCCGTAAGTGTTGAAGCCGTTCGTTCGGCGCTGAAAGTAAGCTTTGGGGCAGAACCCGAAGTAAAGACCTTTGGCACATCCAACCAGGTAAAAATCACCACTACCTACCTCATTGCCGAAACAGATCCTTCGATCGATGATAAGGTGGAGAAAGCGCTCGAAACCGGTCTGGAAAAGATACAACCCAATTTCAGGGCCGATCAGATCATGAGTTCGATGAAGGTAGGTCCTTCTATTGCAAAGGATATTGTATACGCATCCTTGCTGGCTATCTTCTTCAGCTGTATCTTGATGTTCCTGTTCATCCTGGTGCGGTTCAAGAAATGGCAGTATGGTCTGGGCGCCGTTGCAGCCCTGTTCCACGACGTGCTGGTGGTTATGTCGTGTTATGTGATTTTCGACGGTATCCTTCCTTTCTCGCTTGAGATCGGCCAGGATTTCGTGGCAGCCCTGCTTACCGTAATGGGTTACTCGATGACAGACACCGTGGTTGTATTCGACAGGATCCGTGAGTTCCTCACCCAGAAACAAACCATGACCCGTGCAGAGCAGCACAACATGATCAACTATGCATTGAACAGTACGCTTACCCGTACCATCAATACCTCGGCCATTACGTTCTTCGTACTGTTGTCGATCTTTATCTTCGGTGGCGATGTCATTCGCGGGTTTGCATTCGCGCTCTTGATCGGTGTAGTGATCGGAACCTATTCCTCGCTTTGTATCGCCACACCAATTGTGGTTGATTTCGATAAAAAGGATGAAGGATTGGTGAAAAAATAATGCGAATTTGATTTGTGGGGTATCACCCGTATCAGTCAACAGCTACATGAGAAAAGGCCCCTTTCGGAAGATTGGGGCCTTTTTAGTTGAGAGTTATTCAAATGAAAATAGCCAGGCGAACGCTGAAATTATTGAATATCCCCTTTTTTATTTCCGTACCTTTGTCAACCATCAGACCCGCTAATCGTCGTCTGACATTCTAAAATGCTGCACCACACCCCACTGCTCTTTCTCGAAAGCCTAGGTACAGGCGAAGTAATGCTGATTGTTTTTGTCATCATCGTGTTTTTTGGGGGAAAAAAAGTACCCGAAATGGCACGCGTTCTTGGCAAAGGCATGCGCGAATTCAAGGCTGCAGCCAACAACATACAGGATGAAATCCAAAAAAGCGTGACTGAGATAGAACGCAACGTAAACGTACATGCCGCCGAACTTACAGAAAATCTAAATGTAGATAAGATACTCAAAGATGAACCGCATCCGATGCTTGTGGAGGATCCGGCCTCGCCCCAGGTTTCCCAACCGATAACGGCCAACCCGAAACCCGTTGCACAAACAGGCCCACTGCTCGTTCGTGCCGAAGAGCCTGAGCCAAAGAAGGAAGTTCCCCCCGCTCCTTAAC
>JABDAO010000072.1 GCA_013289095.1 Bacteroidota bacterium
CAAAAGGCTTAACGCACGTTGCATTAGCCTGTTACACGGCTAATGCAAAATCCCGGTCTATTGTCAAACTGACACAAGCAGAAGTATTGATTTAGCTTAAAACGCTTGCAGCCAGTATGTTTCAGACAGTCATTCTGTTCAATGATTTTTTCAATACGGGTGTATCGAACTAAGTAACCCAGCGCTTTAGCGCGGGGGATAAATACCCCACATCCGGGGGCTTTAGCCCATTAAGCATGCACCTGGCGCTCTCTTTTGGGTTGAAGCCCAATGTTCAAAGGGATGACATACCCCGCGCTAAAACGCGGGGTTACTAATTGATGCAGGTAACGTACCTTTTAATAGGTTGATAAATACACGCAAGGAAGCTTGGCGTGTTCTGACTTTTTGAGTGAACCCTACGTAACAGAATGCACGTTTAACGGGCTGAGTAAATTGGATCGGATCTTTTGAAAAATCGTTCAAAACCCCGATTACCTGAACAATCCGTTTTTGTTATGCCTTAGCGGGGGGCTAACACAAGACCACGCTCCCGTTTTAATGCTAATCTCTTACCAGGTACAACTACGCTCGTAACTGGCACATCGATTCTGGTACTGGGCGCAGCTACCCTTGCACCAGGTACTTCTATTCTTGTACCGGGTACTTCTACACTTGTACCAGGTACATCTATACTCGTACCTGGTGTAACTACTTAGGGTTCACTCAAAAAGTCGGCAATCTGGTGGAGGACGAATCGCCCTGTGCGCTGGGGAGTCTCCCGCCGAAGGGCGGGACGAACTTCAAGATGGCTGGCGAGAAGCGATGGCCTGTGCTGAAAAGCCATCTTGAAGTTGGTCCGCGTGGCGTCTTTTTTGCGTTACTTTTTGGACGAGCAAAAAGTAACTAAAAAATTCCTTTGAACACAAAGTTCGTCCACGTTCTGCTTGGTGCAAGGGTTTTGATTGGAATCGACATGTAGTCTTGCATCTCAATGATAAAAATGAGACATTAGGTGTTGATTGGGTGGTGTTTTAAGGTGTTTGAGTGAACCCTACTTATAAGGGTCTATTCGGATAAGCTCCGTTTTACTGAAAGAACAAAAAAATAAGGACCGTCCTGCCTCGTTATAACCTGTTCTCCGGTTCAGAAGGCAGGAGAATAGGTTTAGATGTGCTTGCATCCACAATTTATCTCTCAGACACCACCATGTTAGACGTTTGAATTACTTTTGAACCCCAAACCCGGCTTAATGAAAGGAATATTATTTTTTGTCCTCGCCTCCCTGTTGTGCTTCCTGTTCTCCTGTAATCCACAAGTACCTGTAAAACAGGGCACTGAAGCCGTGGAAAAGCTCCCGCCCCGGCTGGAACTGCAAACCAGAGATGTAAAAGGGACGGTAGAAGCCCCGGGAGGCGCATCGGTGTACAGCGGCACACTGATGACAAACGAAGGATCGTTTGAAGAGGCCATCGTAAAACTCGATCCAAAGGCAAACATCAGCATCTATCCAACAGCCGGAAGCTTTGAGGCATTAAAGAACACATTGATACAAAAACTCCGCAACTGGGGTTCGTTCGATACGCTTGACTGTAAACCAAATTCGCTTTTTTATCATACAAAAAACGAATCGGATGTGGCAAAGGAGGATGGATATAATTTCCTGGTGGTTATACCCGGCAAAACCAAAAATTATATCATTACCTCCGAAGGGGAGGCCCCGTTGAAACCCATTTCAGACCAGGCGCTCGCCGAACGGGCTTACAAGATGGCTTTGTCTTTTAAGGCAACAGAGTAAAAAAGATTTGGGATTGGGGATTTTAACAAGTAAAAATTAAAATTTCAGAATCAGATTCCAAAAACAAATTAAAACAAAAGTTAAAATCTCTCGTTAATTTCCAAATCGTAAATCCCAAATCCCCAATTTTTCACACACTGCTCTTTCTTGAAAACAGCAGCAGGGGTGCATTTGCCCCCGATTCCTCCTGGAAACCAAGTTTTTCGAGAAGGTAGATGGCGCTGGTGTTTTCGGGAGGTACGATGGCATCGATGGAAGCAAGCTTGAGTTTGTTGAGCCCGAAGGAGATGAGGGCCAATGTACCTTCTATGGCATAATATTTCCCCCAGCTGGCTTTTGACATTTCACCTGAAAGCTCAGCGCGACCGGTCTCAAAATTGATATTCGAAAATCCTGCTGTACCGATCACCGTTTCTGTTTCGGCGCCTTTGAGGTTGGCCAGCCAGGCAATGGCTGTTTCGGCTTTAAAAGCGTCGACTGTTTTTTGTGGAAGCACCCGATCATCACCTCCGGGCACCTGGCTTACAATACCCAAAAAATGTCCAGCGCCATCTTCGGCACGTTTCTTAAAAACAGCTGCTGCATCAACCGGCGCAATGCGTTTAAACACAAGCCGTTTGGTTTCGAGGGCAGGCAACGCTAGCAGGGTGGCATGTATGTGCTCGTGAAGGTTCATCTGATTTTTTGTACAGAACACCTCCCGGGTTTTACCCGGCCAGGAGATGCTACAAGATACATTCTTTTCTGTTCTTGTGAAATCCGAGGGGCTTCATTTTTGACAGGAGTAGGGAGGTTCTTTGGATTTAACACGCAGGGCACGAGAGCCATCGAGGACAAGCCCACAGGGTTTTTCATTTCGTTATTTACCAAAGACCTGAACTGATCCTTTCTGACCTTTTATCATGCTTACTTATCGTACGAAATCACAATGCGACATATTTTCCAGGCATTCTTTTCCTTCAGCAAGGTTACTCGTGGATAACTGTATGGTTCGGCAGCTGAATCACTGAGCATGATGGTAACCGTGGCAGAATCGGCTATCTGATCTGCACCCACCAGGTTCACGGTGTTAAGCGTTTCGCCCTGTCCGCCTGTCCACGGCATCCAACCCAGAAATGCGCAGGCTCTTCCATCCACCGGGTCAATGGGTGAGCCTCCGGCACGGAGTATGGAACGCGCATCAATACTTCTGAGCTTGGCCTCGCAGGCGTTACATGCCGGAAGCTCGCGTTCATAAAATTTATCCGAAAAATAACCGCTGCTTTTCAGGAAGGCCAGGTGCTCTGCGGGGTCGAGATGATAGCTGCTGCTGTCGGGGCTTAACACAATTTCTGGGGCTTCGACCGGTTTTTTCAGATAGAATTCATGGAGGTACCAGGTATAGAACTTAAGTACCTGTTCAGAAGGCCCCTCGGCGATCGAAACAGGGCCCTCGGGAATGACCGGTTGTTTATTCGCCTGGACAGGGCGGCACAACGAAAAAAAACAGGGAGACAATATGAGGAGAAGGATCTTTTTCATGATTTGACAGGCGTCTGCCATTTTTGCTTTGCCTGAAAAGCCGGGGCTCAACCTTGTTCAAATATACTTATTTAATGTTTCCTTTAAAGGAACGGGAGCCCATTCTAAGCTGTTTTTTTCACAAAATTTAATCTGGGAGGAGAGGAGATGCCTTTTTGGCTTAGATCTTGACCCCCATCAGCAGGATATCATCCACCTGTTCCTGGTTCTGTTTCCAGTCGCGGAAGGAAGCATCGATCAGGCGGCGTTGCTCAGGCATTGGTTTATCATGCACACTCAGGAGCAGCTGCTTGAGCTGTTTGAATTTAAATTTCTTGCCTTTCGGCCCTCCAAACTGATCGGTAAAACCATCGGTAAATAAGTAAACAATATCATTGTACTCCAGATCTATTTCATGGTGGGTGAAATGCTTGTCGCCCATATCATAGCCGCCAATGGAGAGTTTGTTGGGTTTAAACTCGATGATCCCCGTTGCCCTTGCCACCAGTAAGGGGCGGTGTGCACCGGCATAGAGCAGTTTGTTGGTCTTGAGGTTGAGCGAGCAAAGGGCAATGTCCATGCCGTCGTTGGCGCTTTTGTCGGTACTCTTTTTAAGCAGCATTCCCAGTTTGATGTCAAGCAAACGGAGCGCTTCGGCGGGCATGATGATATGCTCATCGCGTATGACCTGGTTCATCAGGTCATTACAGATGGCTGACATAAATGCCCCGGGCACCCCATGGCCTGTACAATCGGCAGCGGCAAAGATGGCATATTCATCGAACTGGGTATGCCAGTAGAAATCGCCGCTTACGATGTCCTTGGGTTTGTAATAGATAAAGCTGCGGGGAAGGCTTTTCAATACATCTTTTTCGCTGGGCAACAGCGCCTGTTGTATCTTTTTAGCATACCGTATGCTGTCGGTTATGTTTTTGTTTTTCTCTTCGATGATTTCTTTTTGTTTCATCACCTCCGAGGTCCGTTCCTGTATCTTCTCCTCAAGGTTTTCGTAGAGCGCTGCATTCTCCAGGGCAATGGCAGTATAAGAGGCCAGGGTCTTGAGGATATCCAGGTGATAAGGCACGTAAGCATTCTTCTGAAAGCTCTGCACGCTGATCGCGCCGAGGACACGATCGCCTACGAGCAGGGGGTAAAAGATAAGCGAATGCGTCATCTCGCCCGAAACCACTTTGATTTCATTGGTGTATTTGTGGTACTCGTTCAGGTTGTCATTGATAAAAATCGCCTTTCGGTGGCTTATACACCATACCGAATAATTATCCTGATCGTCCATACTCACGAATTCGGGGGCATAACGCACCTCGTTTTCGATCTCGAACTTGTATTCTACGCAATGCTTTTCGGGGTGATAGATACGCACCCCAAATACAGGGGCATCCATAAGCTGGTTAACATTTTCGTGCAGTTTGGTAAAAAGCAGCTCAAAGCTGAGGGTGGAGGTCAGGTCCTGACCAATCTCGCTGAGCAACCGGGTGTTTTCATAGCTGCGTTCGATCTCCTCCTTTTGTTTCACCACCTCGTGTGTCCGTTCTTCGACCGTTACTTCCATATTTTCGTACAGACGGGCATTTTCAAGGGCGATAGCGGCATAGACGGCAAGATTGCGCAGGATGTCGAGGTGGTAATTGGTATAGGCATTCTTCTTAAAACTTTGGACGGTGATCACTCCAAGCACCCCTCCTTTGACAAGCAAAGGAAGATAGATGAGCGACTCGACCACCCTGCCGGCCACGGGCTGTAGAAAAACCTTGACATAATTGGTAATTTCAGTATAAATATCGTTTATGAACACTTCCTTTTTGTTTTGAAAACACCAGGCCCCTAGCCGGTTGGTATCGAATGCATCAAAACGTACATTCCGGAGCTTGGTCTCGCCTTCGATATAGAGGGGAAAATGAATTTTCTTTTCTTTTTCGAGATAGAGCCCGATTCCAAAACCCGATGCATCCATGAGTGTGTTCACACTTGCATGCACCGTATCGAGGATGGCTTCGACCGAAAGGTTACTGATAATGCTCTGACCAATTTCGCTGAGCAACGTCAGGTCATCAAAATACGATTGCAGTTCCTTGTTCTTGGCGGCAAGCAAGGCCCGTTCAGATTCGGTTTGCACCATCTGGTGTTGCAGCTCTATGCTCTTGCTACGCTGACTGGCCTTTTCGTTTCGTACTTCTTCTCGTGCCTGCTGGTATATTTTAAACGAGTCGAGGGCCAGCTGCAAGTTGCCTTGTTCCTCATACATCGAGGCGAGCACCTCGCTCGATTTATAGATCCACTCTTTCGAATCGATTTCGCGTGCCAGGGCCAGGGAGTGCAGCAGATAGTCCATTGCCGCAGTCACATCGCCCGCTTTGCGAAAGAGTTTTCCGATATTGGTATAAGTGCCAGCCATGCCTACCTTAAAGCCCAGCCGTTCGCTAAGTTCCAAGCTGCGGTTATAATATTCGAGCGCTTTTTCGGGCACATCCATCCCGCTATAGGTATTGCCAATGCCATCAAATGCAAAGGCCTGGGTATGGGGCTCTACACCTGTTTCGCGGATCATGTCAAGACATACAAAATAGTTTTCGAGGGCTCGGGGGTATTGTTCGAGGTTCAGGTAGGTTTCACCAAGTCCATCAAGTACTTTAATGAGTACATGCGTTTCCTTTTCCTCCTCACAAATACGCCGGCTGCGCTCGAGTATTTCGAGCGCTCTCTCGTTTTCGCCGATGGTATAATACACCGAACCCAAACCGTTCAGACTGTCGGCTACGCCTATCCTGTTTCCGATTTCCTCGTTCAGGACCAGACTTTTCTGGTAATAACGGAGTGAATTTTCATAGTCGCCCAGGAAAAAAAAGTTTGAGCCAATATTATAAAGTACTTGTGCTTCGTTGCCGCTGTCACCCAGTTCCTTCATAAGCGTGAGGGCTGCCAGCGACGAGCTGAGCGCTTCCTGGTTCCTGGATACCCAGGTATAACAGGCGCCAAGCGTTTTGAGCGCCTGGGCCACACCGTTTTTATAACCTACCAATTCTGATTTCTCTTTTACTTCAAGACCAAGCAAGATTGCTTTCTGAGGGTCATGCCGGTTTAATTTCCAGGCCTGACTATTCAACGTATCAATCTTTTCCAACTGTTCGTCCGGAGCCATCATGAAATCTTCTTTTCTGCTTGTTGCCTGTAGTTGGCGGGGTATGCACTACAAATATAAGTGTTGTGGGGGTATTATCAAAATTCAGTAGAGTTTGACAAAGGGGCGAACGTCACCCCAAAAACTGATGATTGTCGCCCAAAAACTCCCCACACATGACAATTCCATGACAATTCCCTCCCCTATTATCTGCACATTTGCAGGAGTTAAGCCAACGAATGAACCGCATCAGACTCATAGCCTTTACACACAAAAACATCGATTTGAAAGAAATTGGACGTTTTCATGTCGAGGATGCCGTACTTTCAGACCGTCTTGCCCATCTCAAAACCCAAACCGCTGTAAGTGAATTGCTTTATATCAGCACCTGTAACCGGGTTGAGTTTCTCCTGGTCACCGAAGCAGCGCTTACCGAAACCTGGCTTTCAAGCTTTTTTACGGCCTTCGCCCCCGCATGGAATACCACCGATGTAGCCTGGGCCGTTGCCCATGCAACCGTATTTACAGGCGATACGGCCTTGCGTCACCTCTTCCAGGTGGCTGCATCACTCGAATCGCTGGTGGTTGGCGAACGCGAAATCATTACCCAGGTCAGGACTTCGTACGAGCGTTGCGCCAAACTTGGGCTTACCGGCGATCTGACCCGTCTGATTGTCAGCAAAACCATCGAAGCCGCCAAGGAAGTCTATACCGAAACACAGATTGCTCAAAAGCCCGTTTCGGTTGTATCCTTAGCCTATCGCCGTTTGCGCGACCTGAACGTAAAACTGGATGCCCGCATCCTGATCATCGGGGCCGGCGTTACAAACAACAGTATGTCGAAATACTTGAAAAAACACGGGTTTTCGAACTTTACAATCTTTAACCGCACGCTTTCAAACGCGCAAACTCTTGCGGCTGACTTGAAAGCTGAAGCATACTCACTGGCCGAACTCGAAAACTACAGCAAGGGTTTTGATGTAATTGTTACCTGCACCGGTTCATCTGAACCTGTGGTTTCAAAAAACATCTACACCACCCTTTGTGCCGGCGATCAGAACCGCAAGATTGTAATCGACCTGGCCGTACCCAACGACCTCGATCCCGAAGTGCTCGACAGTTATGACGTAAACCTTATAGCCGTCAGTAATCTTCAGGAAGTGGCCCGTGAAAATCTGCTGGAACGCGAAAAAGAACTGGATGCCTGTATCGAAATCATTGCCCGCAACATCGATGAGTTCAACTCCATCCTGCGCGAACGCAAGGTAGAACTGGCCATGAGCGAAGTGCCACGCAAGGTGAAAGAGATACGCGACAATGCCATCAACACCGTTTTTGCCAAAGATATTGCCACACTCGATGAGCCATCACGCGAGGTCCTCGAAAAGGTCATGGCCTATATGGAGAAAAAATACATCAGTGTTCCCATGAAGATGGCCCGGGAAATTATCATTGATGAAGGCGCCAAAGCCTAGCTTGCTCCTTGCCGTATATTTCTTAATCTGATGATCCGTCCCTTCTTCTTTTTGGTTTCTTTTCTTTTTGCGGTGTCTGGGTTTTCCCGTGGGGGAGATGATTCATTGCGGAGGATGCTTGTGGGGAGTTGGGCAAAAGTAGATCGCCGGAACGCTTCAACTAACCTGCCTCTCGAAAAATCTTCCAGCCGAATTGTCACCTTTTACTTAAACGGAAAGTACCAGGAAGAAATTCCAAATTCAAGATTCAAGAACTGGAAATTTCTTGCTGCACCAACCAGATGGACACTGACCAACAAGAATTCAAAAATAAAATTGTTTAGAAACAGAAATCCGTCACACGATGATTTTTATGATCCAGACCTGGTTCCTATCTATGGAACGGCTATACTTAATCAGGTTACACAGGACACGTTAATTCTAACCGTACACTCCTACTCTACCTCAGGAAGGTTGATCGACTCAACCATGACTTTTAAACGAATACAACTGCGACCAGCCAGATCACGAAGTGAAATCCGGCCAAACGATTTATACCTGGTGAACAAAACGGATACCACACAAAGGCTAAAAGCCTGTTCATTTTGGAACAAGCTAAGCATACAAATCAAAAATGATACGTTAACAACCTATTTTCATCAGGTCACCGGTACACTTGAACATGTTACTGCTGATTCAATTGTGATCGAATATTCAACCGAAACGTTTACCTATGCAGATAGAAATGGCGTAATTCGTGGATTCGAAAATGAAAACCGATCACATTACAATGGCATAAAAACAAGAAAAGGATTTTTAGTAAAAGATGTGATCTTTGTAACGGCTCAGGAATCCAAACATCCAAACTTGACCTTTTGGGGAGCTGGTGTAGTGACGCTCGCATTAGTCGGAACACTCATTGTTTCTCCGCTCTATGCATTGGGTAAGGGATACAAAACATTTGATGCACATCGTTTTCTAGCTTCCAGTAGCGTAAGTATACTGACCGGTCTACTTGTCGGGGTCCCATTCATTGCAATCGGCCAGGGTTCCCCGAAAGAATATTACCTGGATCCTGAATCAGCCACTCAAAACAAAGCAACCTGTTGGTCGATCAAACCTTTCATCTATGAGTAAATCCATCATCATCGGTTCCCGCGGAAGCGAGCTTGCCCTCTGGCAAGCCAATTTCGTACAGACAGCGCTTAAGAAAGCAGGTCTCGAATCAGAAATAAAAATAATCAAGACCCAGGGCGATGTCATCCAGCACCTGAGCTTCGACAAGCTAGAAGGCAAAGGTTTTTTTACCAAGGAAATTGAAGAAGCGCTCTTAAAAAAAGAGATCGACCTGGCCGTTCATTCCCACAAAGACCTTCCGACCACATCCCCCGAAGGGTTGATGATAGCCGCGGTATCACAACGCGAAGATCCGTCGGAATTGCTGCTGATACTCAAAGATTCGGTTGATGCCCGGAACAAATATTCGTTGAAACGGGGAGCCGTTCTCGGTACCTCTTCGGCACGTCGCAAATCGCAATTTTTGGCTTTTCGCGAGGATGTGGTGATCAAAGAACTTCGTGGCAATGTGCCCACCCGCATCCAGAAACTGAGGGATAAACACTACGATGCCATCCTGCTGGCGGCGGCCGGCGTAAGCCGTCTGGAAATTGATCTGGAAGAATTTTTTGTCGAAAAGCTCAACCCGAAAGAATTTGTCCCAGCTCCGGCCCAGGGGGTACTTGCCTTGCAGATCAGAAGCGAAGACACAAAATTACTCGAACAACTACAGCCCCTGCATCATGCCGATGTGGCCGAAGCCATTGCCGTTGAACGCAAAGTGCTCAACCGCCTTGATGGGGGCTGTCAGCTGCCCCTGGGTGTGTATTGCGCAACCGATGAAGACGAAGAAGGAAAAGCACTTTTTCAAAGCTGGACTTCCTTTGCAAAAGCCTGGGATCAGACGCCCAAATGGATTTATTATGAACATGAAGATGCAACGGTCATAGCCGATCGTATTCTTTTAAAACTCAACGAAACAAAAATCAGTTCTGTCTTTATCACCCGCGATTCCGGAAAGTTCGATTTGTTTTCCAAATCCCTGCGCGCACAGGGCATCACCGTTCATTCCCGGGCGCTGATTGATATACGCACACTCAAAGTCAGCTCCGTACCCCGCACCGACTGGGTCTTTTTTTCAAGCAAGAATGCAGTGAAACATTTTTTTAACCAAAGCCCCGAATTGGGTACGCCCAAGTTTGGTTGTGTAGGGAAATCAACCGCCGAAGCCTTGCGCCGGTTCGGGAAAAAACCCGATTTCATCGGCTATTCAACCGACACACGCATGACCGGAAAACAATTTGCCGCCACCGTTGGAAGCGGAACCGTTTTGTTTCCTCAGGCCAGAGAAAGCATGCGCAGCATCCAGCTTCAATTCAGCAACAAAAATCAAGTCATTGATTTGTCGGTTTACGAAACGGTAAAACACAACGAAACCCTGGTTCCCGAGGTGGATGCCCTGGTGTTTACCAGCCCCTCGAATGTGGAGGCTTTCTTTGAGAAAAACAAAATCGGGCCCAATCAAAAAGTGGTGGCTATGGGAGGCGCTACCGGCAGCACTTTGCGCCAGTTTGGAACAAGCCGGTATGCCATCCCTAAGACGTTTGATGATATAGGGCTTGCTCAGGCTGTTTATGGCTTGTGAGAATCATGCTTTTGATAGGACACAGATTTTTATGATTGCTATGATTAAAAATGATTTTAATCTTCTCTTTTCAGTCAAATCATAAAAATTTGCGCGTGCCCAGCCGTAGGTGGGGTTCTATTAACAAAACAAATTTTACAAAAACATTCAACACATTATTTATGCTGACCCAACGCCCCCGCCGCTTACGTACAAACCCGATCATCCGTGAACTGGTTGCCGAAACCCGGCTTTCGAAAAACATGTTCATCTATCCCTATTTTATCGTAGATGGAAAAAACATCTCCCATCCTATCGCAGCAATGCCTGGCATTCATCATTTTTCGATCGACTGCTTGCTGCTGGATGTTGAAAAGGGGTTGAAGCTTGGCATCAACAAAATTCTCCTCTTCGGTGTAGGGGAAGAAAAAACAGAGGACGGCAGTTCTTCTCATAGCGAAGGATCAATTGTTGCCAGGGCCGTACGTGAGCTGAAAAAAAAATTCGGGCACGACCTCTATGTCATCACCGATGTTTGCGTTTGTGCCTATACTACACACGGGCATTGCGGTGTACTGCACGATAGCTATGTAGACAACGATTCATCCCTGCAACTGCTCTCCAAAATGGCCTTGACCCATGCTGAAGCAGGGGCCGATATGGTGGCCCCTTCGGATATGATGGATGGACGGGTAGGCGCCATCCGCAGCCTGCTGGATGAGCAGGGTTTTGAAAACACCGCGTTGATGAGCTATGCCATTAAATTCGCATCGGCCTATTACGGCCCGTTCCGTTCGGCTGCCGATTCAGCCCCACAGGCGGGCGACCGCAAATCATACCAGATGGATTTCCGTAACGCCCGTGAGGCTCAACGCGAAGCCGTGCTTGATGAGCAGGAAGGGGCCGACATCCTTATGGTAAAGCCTGCCCTGGCTTATCTCGATGTGATAGCCGGTCTTCGAAGCCAAACAAATTTACCGGTGGCCTGCTACAATGTGTCGGGCGAATATTCGATGGTAAAAATTGCTGCGCAGCACGGGTTGATTGATGAGCAGAAAATTGTGATGGAAAATATGCATGCCTTTGCCAGGGCCGGGGCAGATATTATTATCACCTACCATGTGAGGGATATCTTAGAACAGGGATGGATGTAAGTAAGTAAGCCCTTATACCTTCTCAAGATACTCCGGCAAAGACACAAAAAAGGAACACCCCTTTCCAGGCGCTGATTCAAACCAGATCTTTCCTCCAAATGCCTCCAGTATATTCTTCACCATGGCGAGACCGAGGCCCATGCCGCCGGTCTTCGTCGTGAAATTGGGAACAAATATTTTAGCTGTTTCAGATTCGGCTATTCCTGTTCCATTATCCTGGATCTGTACGAGCAACATGGATCGCTCTCTTTTTAGCATGATGCTGATCAAGCCCTCCCTGCCTTCGGGGATAGCCTGAATCGCGTTTTTGATCAGATTGTTAAACACTCTGAGGATTTGTTCCTTATCGGCTTTCACCAGAAATTTTTCGGTAGCGTTTCCGGTTGTAAAACCAAACACCACACCCGGTGTATCCTGAAACAGTTCGAGCGAATTCCGGAGCAGTTCTTCGAGATCAAACGGCTCGCTTTTTGCCTGGGGCATCTGCGCAAAGCTCGAGAACTCGCTGGCAATAGTACTCAGCGCATCTATCTGTTCGATCAGTGTTTTCGATAATTTCAGGATCCGTTCCTCGAGATCGGGCGATTTGTCGTTGATCAACCGCTCCAGATGTTGTATACTCAGCTTCATTGGTGTAAGCGGGTTCTTGATTTCATGCGCCACCTGCTTGGCCATTTCGCGCCAGGCATGCTCCCGTTCTGAACGGGCCAACAGATCAGCGCTGCGTGTGAGCTCTTCGATCATGCGGTTGTACTCGTGTATCAGGCTGCCGATCTCATCCTGCTGTTTCCATTCAATCAGTTCATTGGCGCTCCCTAATTTTACCCGGCTCATTTTATCCTGAATAAGTTTAAGCGGACGGGTGAGGTAATTCGAAATCAGAATGGCCACAATAATAGAAAGCGCAAAGAGCAGCACATAGATATTGATCAGCGCTACCAGAAATGTCGAAATCTCTTTCTCCAGCTCGCTTTGTTTTGCAAAATAGGGCAGATTCAAAAATGCAACCTGTTTGCCATTTCGGTTCTTAAACGGGATGTAAGCTGAAAGATAGTTGAGGTTGCCGATATTCTCATCGTGAACGAATTCAGATTTCTTTTTCACTGCCATCTGAAAAAAGGCTTCGGGGTTCATCTTTTTGGAGACAAGCCCCTCATCAAATACTTCGGGACGAGAGGAGACATAGAGGTTGCCGTTGGCATCGTACAGGTTGATATCGGTAAAGAAAATGTTTGCGAGTTTTTTCAGGACAAACGATGCGTAATCGCGGTAGTTACGGTCGAGCTCATCAACCTCAAAACGGGTATCCACCTCCACCAGCACGGATTGCAATTTTTCAGTCAGGTTCTCAGTATTCTTCACCTCGTACTGCTGACGTATGTAATATACGGTCCCGAAACCAAACAATGCCAGCGAAGCAAGCACGATAAAGACCAGGATGGTCTGTATCCGAGCCTTGAATGAGAAACTGGAAATGCTGAATTCGGTCAGAAACAATTGCTTCAGAAAAAGCAGGAGCAGGAGCAACAGGCTGTAGAAGGCAAACAGATAGGAAAAAGTGGTGACATCACCGAGCAGACCGGCGTCCTGTTTGCTGATGAGGATGAGCGTTGTTGCATCCGGGCGGTGGATCAGGTGATTGTACCCGTCAATGAGTGTGAATGAGAAGGGGGCAGAAAATGCGGCGTACGAAACAGGGACTACCGGATAATGGTATCGCCCATACTGGTTAACGAGTTTGCCGTTGCGGTATTTGGCAAAGGAGTAATTTGAAATCTGTTGGGTGATACCCAGATCGCGGTCGAGCAACAATTCGGGGAAGCCGATTTCTTCGGATATGAACTTCGATTCCAGCGTCAGGATCAGATGCCCTGGAAAGGGATCATCTTCTGTTCGTTTGATCGGAATTTTAACCAGGTAACTGATCTTTCCCGAAAGATTTTGAAGGTAGTAGAGATTGGGGCTGAACGTTTCCTGACCCGATTTGGCGAGCAGGTCGTCGAAATAAGCAATGTTGTCGGGGCTTTGTTTCCGGGGTTTTATCTGGGCATTGCAAGCGCTGTCGAAATAGGTAATGCTGAGATCATACTTTTCCCAATACCCTCCAAAATAACGTTGCGTAAGCCGTTTTTCGAAGGCCTCATACATCCTGGGAGTTTTGAGATCGTGCATAAGCAAGGTATCTTCCAGGATCTGCGGCTCTATTTCCGAAAAGAGATGCTCAGCAATGGGATCCTGTTCGGTGGCTAGCTTCTCGGCGTATACTTTGCGGTTGTCGTTTTCCTTCATCCGGCTATGCTTGAGGAAGGTATGCACAGAATACATGCTCAGGATCATGACAAGCATGATGCTTCCAAAAAAAGAATACGTACGTGCCGAAGTATTCTTGATCCAGGCTACCCCCATCACCAGGGCAACAGCCCAGAGAATGGCAACCAGATCGAGCAACCCGGTAAGATGACAGATGAGGATATGCATCCCCGCTGTGAAAAGAAAGAGCAGGATCAATTCGGAACGCGAAAGAAATGACTCTTTCAGAAAGTTGAGGATAGAATCGGTATACAGAAAAAATGCAAAAAGAAGCAGACCAATAATAATAAGCCCCAAAATTGAATATGCGTTAAGGCTGAAGAACTCATTGACATTAAATGCTATTTCAGAGTTGTGGATAAGTCCCTTAAACAAACCATCAATTAGCCAGGAAAGCCAGAACAGCGAAAGAAAAAGCAGACAAGAGATGATGCGCGAAAGCAGTTTCGATTGTTGCGCCCGGTAAAAGGAAATACGCCAGTTGCCCGAAATGTAAAATGAAAGGTAAAAGAGCAGGATGGAATTGATCAGAAAATCGCCCAGCGACGGAAGCCATACCGAGCGCGCATCCCCATAGTATTGAGGACCGAAGATGGGCAAATTGTAAAATGCCGCCGGGAAGTGAAGAACCAATGTAAGATAACGCAGCATGACAAGCGTTAACGGAAAAAGCAACACCCCCCATACCTCGCCGATCCTGGGTTTTATCAGTTCGCAGGAACTCTTCACCAGGAGCATTAGCATCAACAACCCGGCGCCGTTAAGTACAAGCTGGATCCAGCTCACCGACCACTCAGCAGGATCGGCCGGGGCGGCGTTCAGCGAAAACAGATATTCACCTTTCAGGTTTTTTATGGAGGGCAGGTTTTTCTGGTATTCGTTTACTACGAGGCGTTTACCGGGAGTGACCGAAAAATCTTTCTGATACGTATTGACCAAATAATGATTCTGATACGGGAACTCGCTCTTGATAT
>JABDAO010000073.1 GCA_013289095.1 Bacteroidota bacterium
GGAAACTTAAGCCGTTCGTCCATCCATCAGCAATAACCGGGGTTGCAGGATTGGTAAGTGTTGAATAAGGTGACGGCGCTTTTCCTACACTGGCAAAAGATGCACGTAATTTTCCGAAAGAAAACCACTTTGGCAGCGTTTTGAATGTTTCAGAAAAGACCCAGCTTAAATCAGCCTTTGGATAAAAGAAGCTTTTGCCGTTCACGCCAAAAGCAGTGCTCCACTCGTTACGACCTGCGAGATCGAGGTAGATAGAACGTTTGTAATCAACAGACACATCGGCAAGAATTGCCTGAGAATGCACATAACTGTCCAGATCGCTGGTATACAGGCTGGCTGCATTGCTGAAGTTGTAAAAACCCGGGATCGCAAGCTGGCGTCCACGCTCAAATTCGCTGGAGCTTTCTTCGTAAAAGAAGTTATAACCGCCCATTACATTCAGCCCGATATCTTCGGTGAGCTGTTTGTCGTATTTGGCAAGTAGATCCTGATAAACGTTTCTGTAATCAATGTTGGTTCGGTTCACCTGACCCAGGAAATCGGTCAGATCGTCGCCTGCAGACCCCACCGCAAATATTTGCTGGTTGGTGGTGTGGTAGACATCTGTTCCGGTACGTGAGGTAATTGTAAGATTATTTATTGGGTGGATATTGAACACCAGGTTACCCATTACACGGTTTGTCTGGTCTGTAAACGGATTGTCGTAAGTCGAAAAATACACGTTGTCATAATAAGGATAGTATTGACGTTGAGTAGAGTTCGGATTCATATACTGTGCAGCGTTAAACGTGATCGGGGTACGCAGCAATGAAAGCATGGTTCCAGACAGGTTTGATCCGTTTTGTGGTTTCTCCGTCGAGGTGTTGGAGTAAGTCACACCGGCCGACATGTCAAAAAACTTGTTCACCTTGTGATCAGCATTGAGGCGAACGCTTGTTCTGTCAAGTTTGGAGGTTGGAATAACTCCGGTTTGGCTGGTATTGCCAATGCTCAGACGGATAGAGGAGTTATCATCCCCGGCGCTGATGGCCACGTTATTGTTGGTTGTGATGCCGTTCTGAAAGTAATTAGCTGCATTCTTATAGGTAGGAAGGCCTAATGAAGAGGCAAGCGGGCCCCAGCTATTACCCGTTCCTGTATTTGGTACAGGCACATAATTAGGACCCGGTCCATAGATCATTGGATTATAATTACCACCGTCTCCCTGAGCCCAGCGGGTCTGCTCTGCAGGAAGTTTGTTCACCTGATCCAGGGCAACCGATGAAGAATAGGTGATTGACATTTTACCGGCTTTTCCGCGTTTGGTGGTATAGATAATTGCTCCGTTCGCTCCTTTTGAACCATAAAGTGCGGCTGCCGAAGCGCCTTTCAGGATGGTTACACTCTCAATATCGTCAGGATTAATATCCAGACCGCGGTTCGATTCGTTTACACCGGTAAGGTTTTGGTTGTAAGGATTGTCGCCCGCAGATACATTATTCACGCTGTTATCGATCGGAACGCCATCCAGAACGATTAAGGGTGTATTGTCCAGAAACAGTGAATTGGTTCCACGGATCTGAATTTTTACCGAAGCTCCGGGTGTTCCGCCCGAACCGGTAACTTGAACGCCAGGAGCTTTTGCTGCAAGAGCTTCGAGTGCGTTGGGTTCGCCAGATTCTCTCACCGCATCACCACTTACCGATGAGACGGAATAACCGAGCGCCTTGGTTTCTTTCGAAACACCCAGGGCCGTTACGATCACCTCTTTCATCACTACACCGGCTTTCATAGTCAGGTCAATCTGACCAGTAGCGCCAGCTGCAACTGTCTGAGGAGCCATTCCTACGTAGGAGAAGAGAAGTTTTGAATCAGCCGAAGGTACATCAATTTTGTATGCTCCATTAATGTCTGTAACAGTTCCTTTATCGGTTCCCACCACTTTAATGATGACCCCTGGGAGAGGTACTCCATCATCGCCTTTGATCACACCTTTTACAGTGGTCTGGGCAAAGGCTCCTGTTGCTGAAAGCAGCAGGAAGAGAAAAAATACTTGCCATTTTTGTTTCATTTTTTTCATTGTTTGTGTTGATTTTTTATTGAACTGATTCTACTTATTTTATTGTGGTTGAAGATTTACAAATTAAGTTTCAAGGAAGCAGAGATTTACCTCTTTATTAAATTTTCAGGGTAAATGTATTCAAAAAAAAGAAATATCCAATAAATGTTAAAATTGACCGATGGTGGCCAAAAGTAATAAAAATTTAATAATAGCATAATGATTGACCTTTTTTCGAGTACGAACATGCACGAACGAGGGAAGGCTTTGTTGTTTGGATCAGGTTGATAAAGAGCGGATGCCAGTTCCTCCCTATGCCGGTATGTACGGGTTTTTGGTATCAATAGTTTGAAAATCAATAGGGTGCAGTGCATGAACGGGCCTTTCTCCAGATTGAAAGTTTCTGAAATGGGAGCCTTGATTTGATCAAATTTGCTTTAAATTTGCCTCCCCAGGCTGAACCCTTATGATACAATCGATCTCTATTTCAAATTACGCGTTGATTGACAAGCTTGAAATTGCCTTTCCTGCGGGGTTGACGATTATTACAGGTGAAACGGGCGCCGGGAAATCGATCCTGCTGGGTGCTCTTGGATTGATTGTAGGGCAACGGGCTGATTCGGCCACACTACAGGATAAGACAAAGAAATGTACGGTCGAAGCCGTTTTCGATCTCAAAGGACATCAGCTTGAATCCTTCTTTGCTTTGCATGACCTGGATTATGAGACACCCTGTACGATCAGACGCGAAATTAACCCGGAGGGGAAAAGCAGAGCCTTTATCAATGATACTCCTGTTAATCTTCAGACATTGAAAGAGCTGGGTGTTAGCCTCATCGATATCCATTCCCAGCATCAAACCCTGACGTTGAGCGATTCGGATTATCAGCTTTCTGTCCTCGATGTCTATGCAGGCAATGAACTGATCCTTAAAGAGTATCGGTTGCTTTACTCCGCTTTCAAGAAACTGGAGACAGAAATTCGTTCCCTGATTGACCAGGAAAACGCATCCAAGAGAGACCAAGACTATTTTCAGTTTCAGTTTAATGAATTGGAGGCAGCCAGGCTTGACGGAATGCAGCTTGATCTGCTCGAATCCGAACTCGAAGTGTTGACCAATGCCGAAGAAATAAAATTGCAGCTCGGAAGAGCTTCGGGAGGCTTGAATGGGGGGGAGTCTAATCTTATTTCTTCCCTGAACGAAATCAAAGCTATTCTCTCTGGTATTGTGCGTTTCGACCCACGAATAGCTGATTTGTCAGAACGTTTGCAAAGCGCTTATATTGAATTAAAAGACATTGCCTCAGAGCTTGAAGCGCTTGAAACAGAAATTCTGTTTGACCAGGGCCGGGTCACCGTATTGAACGAACGGCTGGATGCGGTCTATAAACTGTTTCAGAAACATCAGGTGAAAACTGCTCCGGAGCTGATTCTTCTCCGCGATGGGTTTTCAGAACGTCTGCTGGGTATAACTTCCCTGGAGGCGGCTATAAAAAAGAAAAGCCAGGAACTCCTGATACAGAAAAAAACACTTCTCACACAAGCCCGGATGCTTTCGGAGAAGCGTATGACCGCATCCCGGAATTTTGAAACCGATCTCGGTAAAATGCTGGCACAGCTTGGCATGCCCAAAGCCCTGATCCAATGCCGGAATGCGCCGCTTCGGGAAGATGAACTAGGCCCAGACGGACAGGACAAGCTTACCTTTTTCTTTTCTGCGAACCAGGGCGCAGAGGCCAGAGAGCTGAGCAAGGTGGCATCCGGTGGGGAACTTTCGAGACTCATGCTGGGCATTAAATCGCTCATTGCAAAAAAGACTTCGCTTCCGACCGTCATTTTCGATGAAATCGACACCGGCGTTTCTGGTGACATTGCCGATAAAGTAGGGACGATCATGGAACAGATGGCTGGCGGCATGCAGGTCATCACCATCACCCATCTGCCACAGATTGCAAGCAAAGGCGCCTCACACTTATATGTACACAAAGAACTAGTGGGACAAAAAACCTATACACGCATACGGAACCTGAAGAAGGATGAACGCGTACAGGAAGTCGCCAAAATGCTGAGTGCAGGCGAGCCTGGGCCCGCAGCGCTAAAAAATGCCAGGGAACTCTTAAATTCCTGATCCTTACTGTTCCTGCAGGCGGGGGCTTTACGGTATTCGTTGTTGGCCCATAGGCAGGACTGAATCGGGAGAAGGTGCGCCGATTCGCGCAGATTTTCCGGATATTCAAAGAAAGCCGCAGAAACCCTTATCTTTGTTTCGTTACTATCTTACTTATTACTCAATCTCTCAAAACAAATAGCAGTATGATCTTAAAAGGGAAACGGGGAATTATTACAGGTGCTTTGGATTCCAATTCAATTGCGTGGAAGGTTGCTCTGAAGGCACATGCCGAAGGAGCAACATTTGTTTTAACCAATGCGCCGGTAGCCATGCGAATGGGTGAAATAAAAAAACTGGCTGCCGAAACAGGCTCTGAGATTGTACCGGCTGATGCCACAAGCATCGATGAGCTTACAAACCTGTTTTCAAAATCACAGGAAATTTTAGGAGGAAAGATTGATTTCGTTCTGCATTCCATCGGCATGTCGCCAAACATCCGGAAGAACATTCCTTACACAGATCTGAATTACGATTATTTCATGAAGAGCCTCGATATTTCGGCCATTTCTCTTCATAAGATGCTGAGCGTAGCCTATAAAATGGATGCCCTCAGTGAGTGGGGATCGGTTGTTGCGCTCTCTTACATTGCTGCCCAGCGGGTCTACCCGTTCTATACCGATATGGCCGATGCAAAAGCAGCGCTCGAATCGATTGCACGCAGCTTCGGATATCATTACGGAAAGGCGAAGAAGGTCAGGGTGAATACCATCTCTCAATCGCCTACGAAGACAACGGCAGGTAACGGAATTAAGGGTTTTGATAATTTTTACAATGTGGCCGAGTCGCTTTCTCCGCTTGGTAATGCAAGTTCTGATGCCTGCGCCGATTTTTGTGTGGCGCTGTTTTCTGATTATACCCGTATGGTTACCATGCAAAACCTGTATCACGATGGAGGCTACTCCAATACAGGCATAAGTATGGAGCTTATGGAAATATTTGAAGGAAAAACAGCTCAATAACTTCAAATGATCCTCATTGAAGCTGCGTATCTCAAAACAAGTTTTCTGTAGTCATTTTTTCTGTCTTAATCCCTTGAATGTTGATACGGCAATTTTTCATCGCCTTTTTGAGTTGTGTGTTTCCTCTTGCTTGTTTGGCGCAGGATGCAGGCAATGATGAAGATGTGCGCCACCAGATCTTTAGCCCATATCGTTTGGATATACGCGGCAATGGCCTTGTTCCACTGCCGATTGCCGACGAGGCCTTCAAAAAAACGTTTCAGGGAATCTATGATGCCACGTTTTCATTAAACCTCGATTTTTACAAGGGCTGGAACATAGGGCTCATGTATAAGAATTCGGGTTTTCAAACCACCATCCTCAACCTGAACACCAAGTTACAATACAATGTGGGTGGCGGGAGGATAGGCTATGATTATTTTATCAGCAAGGTCTTTGTGTTTTCACCCGCAATCAATGTCGGGAAATGTTACATTACCTCCTCCGATATTGTGCCGCTCGCCAGCACCATGGTTCAGGGCAATTCGCAGGGTCTGTATATGGAGCCAGAGCTCTCAATCTCATTTTTTACCGAAGATAATTTCGCAATTGGGTTCAACCTGAGTTATGAAGTCATTGCTATTCAATTCAACCCTTATTACCTGGCGCTCGATCAGCATGGTATTGGTTTCAGCAACCGCGATCTGGAAGGGCTCACCCAAAACCTGAGCATCGGGTTTCATTTTGTGTATTCGTTCCTGCCGAAGAAAAAGAAAAGGTAAACCTCTTCAACCAAAAGTACGCTTCCAGTGAAGCCATGACCGAACGAGGTGAGGGAGCGAGCATGTTTCTTCAAACCCAGGGCTGTGAGCGCAGGCTCATTTCTGTTCACTAGCCGGTTATTCGTTGAAAGGTGTACTATTCAAGACTTCTACGAAACAATTTTCTAACTGGTCAATTTGTCACGCTGTTTATTAACTTGAACCCATTCATGTAAATTGCTTAGTGCCTGAGTGGTTACCTTAATAGGCCAGTATTACGCTTCACAATTTCGAATTCGTTGAAATGTTGGCGGTCCGCCTTTTACGTAATTACTACACGAGAAGTACAGAAAGGTACACCACACGTATGTAAGCAGTGTTCTGAAAAAACAAACACCCTGCTTCCATTTGGAAACAGGGTGAAAACAGAGAATAGATCCTCAGGTGATAAAATACCTTCAGAATCCTTGTTTCGAGGTAGCTTTTTGTTCGATGAGCAGCCCTACACAGCCTCCATCAACCGCTTCGGTTGATTTTGAGCCTGTTGTTTTTTGCGATGACTTCTTTGCATCACTCCCTTTGGGTTCTTTTGAATCGGCGGATGAACCATCTCCACCGGCCGTAACGGTAACAATGACAGCCCGGGTAGCGGCGCAGGTAAACTCAATATGCTGGTTGCGGTCTTCGGTAGAATTGTCATAGATCATCTCACCGGTCTTGGCGTCTTTGATGGTTACGAGCAATTCCCCTTTGCCAAGGGCTTTTTCATTACAAAGCGAGAGCGAATAATCAAAGTCCTTGAAGATTACGATTTTAATTTCGGAAGTCATTCCGTATTCAAACAAACCGCTCTTGGATTGAGAGTTATACACCCAGCCTTCGTCTGATCCTGATTTGCAATACTTTTTATGAAAACCGGTACACGATTGAGCAGACAGACTTCCTGTAAAAATGAAGAATGCACCAACAATTGAAAGGATTTTGAATTTGTTCATGAGATCGGTTTGTTGTACTTAATTCTGAGTAATTGTGTTACGGATAGCTGCTACCTTTTGCGTGATTGCTTTATACTGCTCAGCAGTGATCGCGATCTTACCGGCCCCTCCGCCCAAGATGCGTTTTCCTTTTTTCATCGTAAGAGCTGCCGATCCTTTGGGATCTTCAATCTTATCGAAATCTGATTTCAGTTCTGAAAGCTGGGTTACCATGGCTGCAACATCGGCGTCTTTATCATATTTTTTCATGAAGTCGATGAGGTTGTCGAGGGTGAACTTTTGCTCAGCAACGCGGGTAATGACCGGACTGTCTTTTTTGAATGCAGGTTCCATGCTAGTCACCGTAAAAATACTTTCAATCCATCCACCAGCCATAACCAGGGCCAGGGTGTTTCCTCGGTCGTTGTTTTCGAGGTGATCGAAGGTGGTAAAATACAAATCATTCGAAATAGCGGCCAGCGAATCAGGGGCCCCGATATTGGCCGAAATACGGTTTGCCGTTTGTTCGTTGATTGCGGTAGAAATGCCGATATCATCGCCCAGTTTCTTGATGGTGACAAAATATTTCAATGCTTCGGCCCCATGATTGAATGTACTGCAAAAAAGAAGATCGGCCGAATACACGCCGAAATTAAGGGCACGAGATTTATTGTCGTTATATTTTGCCTTGTTCTCCGTACTGTTCAGACGCGAAACATCGTCGGCCTTGGTGCCGATTTGTTTGATAAAGGAAAACATCTCGCCCGGTGAAGGGACCTGTGAATACTTCTGAACTTCGCCTGGTTTTTTTGCAACCGGTTTTACGGTTGTGGTATCAACCCCAGTCTCACTGCTGTCAGCAGCTGGTTTGTTCCCGCATCCGGCCGATAACAATGCGGCACAAACAAATAAGGGGAGGGCAATTTTTGAACAAAAGACTAGCTTCATAGAGAATATGGATTATTAGGCGGATGTAATGCGAGCAAAAATAAGATAAATTTCAATTCTCAGGCCTAAAACCCAAAAATACCTCGGGTAGGTTAACACCCGTATTTTGTTCATTTATCCAGCCCTTTCAGCAATTCTTTGAGGGCAGCGGTCGTTTCTTCTTTCGGGCTTATTTTTTCCTTTCCATCTACGCTGGTGGTGATCTCTTTGGAAGAAAAATACGTTTTCCCATCCTTTGCACCGTATACCAGCAGGATTGCTTTTTTACCGGCCGTGAGGTGTGTAAAGGCAAGATCTTTTGAATCGGGCAGGGGGTAGGCAGCTAACACCAGATGTTCTTCGGGGATGATGAGCCTCACAGCCAGCGGATAACTTGCGCTGGCTTTCACGGTCAGGCTCCCTTTAGGCGATGACTTTTCTGACATGGCGCAAGCAATCCAATGTACTGTCGTGGAGCTTACCCAATATCCTTCGGGAGTTGTTTGAGCCGCCAGGGGTGTCTCTACAGGATGAAGATTAATAACCCCGTTTACATCAGTACCGGTGAAGAGCTTAGGCTCGGCAAGCGCTACCGTCGGAGGAAAACGGATACTCAGACGTTTCCCTTTTCGCACCCGGAGTTCTTTGTCGCCTATGCTTGCCTTCAGCCAGATAGCGCCTGTAACTTGAAGAGGCAATTCATCACTCATGGTCATGACACCGCCGCTCAGAAGCTGATTTAGTTTCACCGCTTCCCGAAGCTCGATCTTCACTTCGCCGCTTGCCAAAATACCTGTTTTATACTCAAAGGTTCCGGCCTGAACGGTAATCTGGACGCCCTGGGCCCCGGTAATAATTTTCTCGGAAGCGCCGGTAATGGTAAACAGCTCGGGTCCATCTGAACTCAGATCCAGATCGCCTGCATTGGTGTATTGAACCGCAGGCAAGCTTTTGTACACTTCGATATCATAAACAAGCAGGTTTTTCATATCGTCGCTTACAAAACCCTTGGCTTCCCTGCCCGGTGTTTTTGTCAGCTTAATGCTGGTTGCAGGAATGCCTTCGGCGTTAAAAAAATCGAGGATTTCGAGTGAACGTTTCCGGTCAAGCTCGTTCAGCAGCCCTTTATTCTTCGAATCTTCGTGTATCAGGATACGGTAGGTCACCCTTTCACCCGGGTTGATAGCCGTATACGATTTGCTCAGCAGATCCACATTCTCATCGCTCAGTCTGGAGCTGTCGTTGGTGAAATAAACGTTTTTGGTTGATCCCTGGGCGGAAACATCCCGGCTCATGTAATATAGGCATGGCAAGAGTACTAGGAAATGGTAGGGTTTCTTCATAAGCATGAGTGGGTAGTGGATCGTTTCAAATATAGAATAAAATGTTCATTCATAGCTTAGAAACAACCCAAGATAATTTAATAGTAATGCAAATAACAGGAATCAAGCCGGCTTGTGGATGCTTTTCCAGAATCCATGCAGCGCTGCATGAAATACAGGTATGTTCGACTCGAACCGAAGCGCTTCATCTTCTAAACCAGGCCGTCAGATTGAGTAGTTCAATGAAGGGTGTTTAAAGCGGGTATATTCCCGAACACTTCCAACTCAGTTTTCAGAAATAGTTGCATGAGGTCGTTTTTCTGGTTTTCAGTCGATTGATTTTCAGCTGATTGTAAGTATGGGCGGTACCCCGAAGCAGAGCTCATTTCAGGAGAAGTTTAAAAAAAAGATGCACGGGTTGTATGGAATGTGTTCGGGCCCTGCATCCTTCCTGTAACCAACTAAAAAACACAGCCCATGAGCAACGACATCTTCCAAAGGATCAGCATCCCAAAGCCCTGTCATGAAGACTGGAACAAAATGACACCCGATGCAAAAGGAGCCTTTTGCAAGGTGTGTAGCAAATCCGTCCACGATTTCAGCCAAAAAAGCGCTGAAGAAGTCGAACGTATTTTAATGGCCGAAATACCCGGTAAGGTATGCGGGCGGTTCAGCAGCGAACAATTGGGCATGCCAAAGGATCTGGTTATCCCTTCCTATCTTTTGCCCCGAAATATCTCTCCGTTCAGGGCCTTTGCATTGGCTGTGTTCCTGGTTTTTGGAACGGCATTGTTTGGTTTGACAGATGCCTTTGGTCAGAAAATGGTTGGAAAAGTATGTTATCATCCATCAAGACCAGATACTGCTGCTCAAACTGAATCACCCAGAAGCACAAAAGGAGATGTGGCATACGTGCCTCCCGTTCAGGAAATACCGGTAGAGAAATTACAAGTGCTTGGGGGTGTTTGCATGAGGCCCCCTATTGCAGAGCATAAACAACCGGTCGTGACTCAAAACGCAGACTCAATTCCTTTGGTCGAAACAATTCCCGAAACCAAAGGACAGGTGGTGGTACAAGGAGAAGGAAAAACGGTTCTGAAGGACCGTGTGATCCTTGTCGATCACGAATCAGTAAGCCTCTTGATGACTTCAGGGGATGTTGTGGTGACCAGATCTGAATATAATGAACCTGAGATAAATGGATTGACTGTTGTTACACCCCCGGTTGCTGATTCTACACACAACCCTCTTTCTGATGGCCCTCCATTGCTCCTGAATCCGGAAGAGGTAACAAAGAACACAACGCCAATAGATTACCCCGAATTTGTTTGGGGTGATACTTCAATCAGCCGCATCGTTTCGTCGGCCCAGCCGCTCGAATATCCGGTAACCGAACGTTTTACTGCGGGTATGATGGTTATTGCCCCGGTTGTGACTCCACAGCCACCGGCCGATGTAGATTCTTCGGCCGTAGCAATGGTACCCGAAACTCCCAGCTCAACCACTACTCCTGAAACTACGGTAGCGACCACACTCCAGGAAACTCCGGCTGATTCATCGGATGCCAAAATCAAAGAAACGGCAGACTCGGCCCGGTTACAACCACTTAACGATGGCCCTCCAACGGTGAGTTGCTACCCAAACCCCAGCAACGGACCGGTTACCCTGAGTTATGAACTCAAACAACGCGCCGATGTAGAAGCCATGATCTATGATCTACAGGGAAACCTGATTCAATCTGTTTTTCAGGTGAAAGATCATTTTACGGGCATCTACCGTCAGCAGCTTGATTTGTCGGGGTTGAACAATGCTACCTACCTGGTGAGGTTACGCATTGGCGAAACCGTGACATCGCTTCGCCTTGTCCTTCAGAAGTAAGAGCAGGGTGCATTTAGCGGATATCATCTGCATCATCAATGCTAAAGAACCCAAATCAGGCAGATCGGCCCATTCCAACTCAACGAGGATGGGCCGATCTTTTCTCCGACAACCTCGCTCTGGTTCATGATCCAACCTCAATCGCATCTTGAACCTCCCAATCACCTGTTATATAAAAGAGTGCTTGTTCCTGAATATCGCCACTCATCTGTAAGTATCCAGAACAGTTTATCGCTCCACCTAAAAATTGTTGTTTTGCATGGATGCTTTAAAAGAAGCGTTCAGTTACATTGAAAAAGCGTTCAGTTTAACTTACAAAGTGGTCATATTATAAAAAGAAGCATGAGGTTTTATGTAAGAAGTGTATGTTTTCATTAATAAAGCATACTGTTATGTTTTTAAAGCGTTCATTTTAATTGATAAAGCGCAAAGATTAATCGATTCAATTAATTCAGTGTCTCTATCCGTTCATCTGCTCCTTTGAATTAAAAAATGATAGGATAAGCCCCAAAAGCATTCTGATTCTTTCGATGTTTCAGAAGGCCATGAAACGTATAGCAGCTGATTGCCAGGGAATAAACCACCCTTACATTTGCCCGGTAAGTCTGCTTTCGTATCTTTGTTCTTCATCCCCAATTAGAAGACAGCCAGATGAACAGATTTTTGGGGAATATTTTAGCATCCACACTCCTTTTCCTGATTTGCACCAACACACTCCATGCGGGTACCACCCGTCATGATCCCGAGCGTGATTCGTTGATTCATATTTCAGTAGGCGGGATTCTGTCTTACTCAACCATCAATATGGGGGTAGAACCGGGCGGACTTCTTTGTTCTGGTCTTGGCGCACGGCTGAATGTAAAATTCAAACGCAGGATCGGTCTTTCGGCCGAATTTACCAATCAGACGAATCATTCGGCCTTGCCTGCCTGGGGAAATATCGGCGCCCGTAACTTCGACTTGAATCTTCATTACCTCTATCTGCATGCAGAGGAAACAAAAATTATGTTCTATGGTATTCTTGGGATTAGCGTTCAGCAATGGACAGGCACCTATCAGGGAGTCCCGGTTTTTGAACAGGATATTTATGATTACACCCCGGGCGAAGTTCGGAAATTTATATGGCCAGCAGCCAACCTGGGTTTTGGTTTTGAACGCTATTTTAAACAGGTGGCTGTTTTTGGTGAATTCAAATTCCGTATCGGACAAGACTTTCACAGCGATCCGCTGGAGATTGTGGATGTAAATCTTGCCATCGGCATCAAGCTAAACCTGGTGGATATCGGCGATTATGTCAAAACAGCCCCCGGTGTTCACAAACATGCCCGTAAGATGGGTATTAAGCCAAAGATTTATCGTTGGTTCTGAAGAGCTGACAACGTCTGGTTCATGGCTCGGGATCGATATCCGTTGTTTTTCGGGATTAAATAGGGCTCACTCAAAAAATCGACAAACTATTGGGGGACGAATCGCCCTGTGCGCTGGGGAGTCCACGCGGAGAACGAACTTCAAGATGGCTGGCGAGAAGCGATGGCCTGTGCAGAAAAGCCATCTTGAAGTTGGTCTGCGTGGCGTCTTTTTTGCGTTACTTTCCTGCCCCGCCCCTCAAGCTTCCTGCGCGTCGGCAGGCGGGGTTGGACGAGCAAAAAGCGGCAAAGACCTGGCAGGTCTTTGAGCGGGCATTTGTGAAAGCAAAAATTCCTTTGAACACAAAGTACGTCCACGTTCTGCTTGGTGCAAGGGTTTTGATTGGAATCGACATTAAGTCTTGCATCTCAATGATAAAAATGAGACATTATGTGTTGATTAGGTGATGGTTGGAGGTGTTTGAGTGAACCCTACCTAGGAGAATGAGCGGGGATTCCAAGAAAAAAAATACGTATTTTATCAGTTGATTTTCAAGATACGCGATTTACCTTTATGCTTATAAAAGCAAAACAGATCCGATATTCCTAAGACGCCTGTTAGGGAGGAAAACTACCTCAGATGATACAGCTATGATTTAGTCCGTTTTACAAGGACGATGGAAGCCTATAAAAGTAGTCTCCCGCTTATAAAAAACAATATAAAATTCACATCATCTACTAAAACAGATTCTAATGTCAACAGATGGACGAGAGATTCGTTTCAAATTCAAATCATTATTTGCGGCTTCGATATTGTCAATATTAACCTGGACAAGCTGTAAAAAAGATGAAACCTTACCTGACTCCAATCTAATACGCACATCAAGGCAATCAATGCAGGATAAATTGAATGGTGGGGAGGATCTTCAACCCTACAGCGGGGCTAAGTGGATTTGGCGGTGATAACAGGTCAGGGTGCAAACTGGGTGATTCTGTTTTTCTGAACGGCTGCAGCTAACCAGGCATGGAGACCCCTATCAGTTGCAGCAGACGCTTTGTCTTCGTCTCAACACTGCTCTTCTTCGTATATACACTCTTCTGCTTCGTAAATACATTCTTCTTCCTCGTAAATACACGCTTCTCCTTCGTAAATACACCCTTCTCCTTCGTAAATACATTCTTCTACCTCGTAAATACACACTTCTCCTTCGTAAATACCTCCTTCTTCTTCATAAATACACCCTTCTCCTTCGTAAATACACACTTCTCCTTCGTAAATACACGCTTCTCCTTCATAAATACACCCTTCTCCTTCGTAAATACATGCTTCTCCTTCGTAAATACACCCTTCTCCTTCGTAAATACCTCCTTCTTCTTCGTAAATACACCCTTCTCCTTCGTAAATACACACTTCTCCTTCGTAAATACACGCTTCTCCTTCATAAATAGGGTTCGGTCCACAAGCCATATAAATCAGTCAACGCTTCCAGGCAGACAGATCCTTCTTCAGAGAGTATAAATCTGAGCAACCTTGATCCAGGCCTTTAATTCTTAGAAATACGAAGCGGGCATCCATCCCTATCCTTCGTTTTTTTGATAATTGAACGTCTTCCCGAAAATTCCTACCTTTGAAAACGCTGAGTCACACCCTCATGAAGAAGTTTCTGCTCCTCTTTGTCGCTTTCCTGCTGGTTGTTGATTTCAGTTCGTGTTGCAAAGGGGGAACAGGCGGAAATGCAAGTCTGGCCTGTTCTGTTTTTCATCATGCCAAACCAATAAACGGCGCAACCGTATATATCAAGTACAATGCAACCGAGTTTCCCGGCACAGATCCTTCAGCTTACAGTGCATCACTTACATCTCCCAACAATTCAAACCAATTGACATTCAAAAACCTGCACTGCGGTGATTATTTTTTATACGGGGTAGGATTTGATTCCAGTCTGATGCTGCCGGTTACCGGTGGCATACATTTTCAGATTCCGTATTCCGACCGCGACAAAATCGAGACTACCAACGTGCCCATAACCGAGTAAAATGAAATCTAGGCAGCTGGCAAGAAGATGCATTTTCCTGTTTAGTTTGGTGTTTTTCTCGTCCTTTTTGTATTCCCAGGAATTATTCCCCCTCTCCGAACCAGCCTCAACAGTACCCAAAGGGGTGATCGGAGCCCGAATTACCGAAGAATCTTATAAAGAGATAGCTCTTTACCGGAACATGATTTCGGCCCGGATCATGTACGGGCTTTTCTCCAAACTCACGGTCATGGCCAATTTCACAGAAACCAACCACCACGGGGTTGATTTTCCGGCCGGACTGGCATTTCATACCCATAACGGAGCCCAGACGACCTACTCTACGGGTACTTTTCAGCGGGGACTAGTATATCCTTACCTCTACAGCGGAACCGATCTGTATGCAAAGTATCGGTTTCTGACAAAAGATGATGCACACAGCCACCTCCGGATGGCCCTTTATGCCGAATGGTCAGACGTAAATGTGGCCCATGATGAAGCCGAGCCAGACCTCCTCTCTGATACCAAGGGCTGGGGAGGCGGATTGATTATCACCCGTTTGGTAAATCACCTGGCAGTTTCGCTCACAACCGGGTTCGTTCTTCCGGGGA
>JABDAO010000074.1 GCA_013289095.1 Bacteroidota bacterium
CCGTAAACGACGACGGCACCTTGCTGGGAGCCGTGACAGCATCCGCTGCCGGAGTGTGGGAGGTGCTCTCGGGCAAAACAATGCCCCCCATTACCGGAAAAAACAGCATCACGTTCGGCAACAGCATCAGCCGGTTTGCGGTTGGCTGCTCAGCCGATGTAAAAGTTAAAGATGCCATCAAAGGCACCGATTTCTTTGAACTGCATGGAGCAGAGGAGGTCGCGAATGCTGTTAAATTTAGTCCGCTTGGAGGGTTCATTGTCACCGCCGGCGAAAGCGGTGCACTCACAATCTGGAATGGCGGAGATGGGAGCATGCTTACCCGCTATGACTTGGGTGCTGCCGAGCTCACCTCATTAGCCATCAGCCATAACGGAAAACTTTTTGCCGTGGCCGACAGGAACATGAACCTCTATCTGGTGAATGCTTCCGACGGGACAATACGCGCCCGAAAAGAATTAAAGGCCCTCATCAGCAAATTTGTATTCAGCCCGGATGATGAAGTGCTCTATACGGCAACCGACGATGCGGTGATCTGGGCGTTCACCACCACCACGCTTGAGGAGACCGGAACAGCCGGAGGCCGGCCAGGCAATACCCTGTCTCTTTCTCCTGATGGAGGCTTTATGGCTATCGGGTCGGAGAGCGCTATTATCATTACACGCACAGGATCGGATGCCGTGGTAGCTTATATTACGGGGTCGGGGGAGGGTATCACGGCCCTCGAATTCTCGAACGACGGGAAACATCTTGTCGCTGGAGATAAAGACGGGGTTGTTCGTATCTGGAAACTGAATATTGCCGGTCTGCTTCCGGCATCAAACTATATTCAACAATACCCTGCTAAGGATCAAGCCTCTGTACTGCCTGATCAGCCAAAAGAAACCGTTGTGCCTGCCCCGGAAGACAAACTGATGCGGGGCAATGGCGATGTCTTGAAAGGGCTCAATATTGCCAAGGCCGGAGGGGAGCTGAAGGTTGGAAAATATTACGCATTGATTATCGGCATAGACACCTACAAAGCCCCCTGGCCAACGTTAAAAAATGCAGCCGGAGATGCCAGGGCCCTCGAAGAGCTGTTAAAAGCAAACTACAGGTTCGATGTATTCCACACGCTCTACAACCAGGAGGCAACGCGCACTAAAATTATCGAACAGCTCGAATGGCTGGTCTCCAATGTAAAAGACAACGATAATGTATTGATCTATTACTCTGGCCACGGCGATCTGAAAAAGCAACTCAACAAAGGCTATTGGGTACCGGCTGATGTTGCTTCCACCTCTACCGCTGCACTCATATCCAATTCGGAGATCCAGACCTTCCTCAGCGGCATTAAATCAAAACACACCTTGCTTATTTCTGATGCCTGCTTTAGTGGCGATATCTTCCGCGGCACGACAGCGCTCATCCCGTTCGAAAACACCGATAAGTATTATGCCAATGTTTACAGCCTGGCTTCACGCAAAGCCATCTCTTCAGGGGGTATAGAACCGGTGATGGACGGAGGCAAGGACGGGCATTCTATCTTTGCCTATTACCTCCTGAATTCACTCCGGAAAAATACCGGTAAATATTATGATGCAAGCCAGTTGTACGAGAGCATTAAAATACCCGTGATCAACAATTCAGACCAGACTCCCTCATTCAACCCCATCAAGGGAGCCGGTGATGAAGGGGGATACTTTATTTTTATAAAAAAATAGAAGACTGCCGCATGCGAACTCTTCTCTGTTGGATTCTATTTCTGCTCCTTCCGTCAATATACGTTGCCCAGCAATACAACTTTATCTCCTATTCGATCGAAAGCGGATTGCCACAATCAACCGTGACCGATATTTACAAAGATCGGAGAGGGTTTATCTGGGTGGCCACGCTTGGAGGTGGGGTAGCTCAGTTCGATGGAATAAAATTTAAAACATTTAATAACCGGAATGGGCTTGCCGGCAACACCGTACGTACCATAACCGAAGACGATTCGGGGATGTTGTGGTTTGGCACCGATAAAGGCATTTCTGTGTACGACGGAAAAACCTTTAAAACCCTTCTAGCCAATCAACAAAACCCCAACACAACCGTTTACAAACTTTTCAAAGACACCCGAAACATTATTTGGGCCTCTTTTCCGGGTTGGGGCCTCCTCCGTTTCAGGAATGCACAGGATACGGTTCCGAAAATATATTCGACCGCAAATGGGTTGAGCAATAATTTCATTTTCGACATCATCGAACGAAAACCAGGAGAGCTGCTCTTAGCCACCTATGGAGGTGGCATTTGTTTCCTCAACGCCGATCGCATCAACTTTCATTCCCTGGATGCATCCAGCGGCTTGCCCAGCTCCACCATCCTTTGCATCGCTAAAGATGATGCCGGAAATTTCTGGTTTGGATCGAACGACAGCAAACCGTTTTGCATTGCCGGCAAAGACCTGGATAAGTACCGGCTTACGGGACGTGAAATCATGCAACTGCCCGACTTTCCAGACAATACCGTATGGGCCATCTGCAAAGGCCAGAAAGGAGAACTCTATTTCGGAACCGATAAAGCGGGCATGATTGCAGACCGGCAAGGCATCTTGACTTCGTATTCAACCTCGAACGGGCTTCCGAACAACCGCATCACCAAACTGTTTGTCGACTCATCCAATATCCTTTGGGTCGGGAGCGCAGGAAGCGGCCTCTCGCGTTTCGAAGGAAACCGATTTACACACCTCACTACCAGAGACGGACTGAACAACAACCAGGTTTACAACATTGCTGAGGACAAAGAGGGAACTTATTTTCTGGCAACCTACGGCGGAGGTCTTTCAAAAGTAAGCCGCAAGGATTCCCGCTATGAAATACGAAACTACACCACAAAAGACGGATTGCCCGAGAACTTCCTCACTTCGCTCTGTTTCGACGCACAAGGGCTGTTGTGGATAGGCACACAAAGCAGCGGTCTGGTAAGCTTCGACGGAAAGACGTTTAAAGGAATCGATGAAAAAAGAGGCTTATCAGACAACCGGGTAACGGCTCTCCTCAGCGACTCCAGGAACAGGCTTTGGGTCGGAACAGCCGGGGGTATTACCCAATTCGACAAAGGCAAGATCAGTTATGCTGCTGAATCGAATGGACTGGTGAATAATGAGGTACAGGCATTCATCGAGGATAAACAGGGCGCAATCTGGATAGCTACACTCGGAGGTCTCTCGAAATACAACGAGCTGTCGCTCACGAGTTACACAGAAAAGAACGGGCTTTCCGAAAAAAAAATAAATTGCCTGGCGCTCGACAAACAAGGCAACCTGATGCTTGGAAGTATGGGAGGCGGTGTTTACCGTCATGCCTTAACAGCTTCAAAAAAAGACACCTTCCTGCTCCTCATCCCCGATACACTGCTAAGCTCGCCAAATGTTTCCGCACTCTGTTTCCAGAATGACCAGACCCTCCTGATTGCTACAGACAAAGGGCTTGACAAAGCCCTCATCGCCGACCATGCCATACAGAAAATCAGTTCCTTTAACAGCAGTGATGGTTTTACAGGGGTCGAAAACAACATCAATGCCTTACTTCGCGATTCGCATGGCCTGGTCTGGCTGGGAACAATCAACGGGGTTACGGCCTATGACAATTCGAATGATGTTGAAAATACCGAGGCCCCTGAAATTAACATTACAGGCGTCAAACTCTTTTTTCAAAACATCAACTGGAGCCAACACCAGGCCGGACCATTAAACTGGTATATGATGCCTGCCGGTTTCACCTTACATGCCGGCGAGAACCATCTTTCCTTTGCATACACCGCCTTAAACTATTCAAACCCCACCAAGGTAAGATACCGGTTTATGCTCGAAGGCGCCGACAAAGATTGGTCTCCTCCGGTAAGTTCAACCGAAGCGCTTTACTCCACGCTCGATCCGGGGACCTATACATTTAAAGTGATTGCTTCGAATGAAAATGGGTACTGGACAAAGATACCGGCCAGCATCACCTTTACAATTCTTCCTCCGTTCTATAAAACCGTTTGGTTTATCAGCCTGATCCTGGCCGTCGTGCTCCTGGCAGCTTATGGATATATAAAATGGAGAGAGAAAGAGCTGGAAAAGAAAAATAAGGTACTCGAATCAACCGTAGCCGATCGGACAGCCGAACTGCGCGAACAGAAAAAACTCGTCGAAGAAAAGAACAAAGACATCACCGACAGCATTACCTATGCATTGCGTATCCAGAATGCCATTTTACCTCCCATCGAAAAAATAGGGCTCTATCTTACAGAATCGTTCGTTTTCTATCACCCCAAAGATATTATCAGTGGCGACTTTTATTATTTTGCCGCACTCAACGCAAGCGGCACGATTATTCAGAACAGCAACGAAGCCCCGGCCCGTTTGATCTTTGCGGTGATCGATTGCACCGGGCATGGAGTGCCGGGTGCATTAATGAGTATGATTGGTTATAACGGGTTGAACTATGCACTCGGGAAAAGTACAGAAACAGGTGTCATCCTCGACGAACTATCTGGTTTCGTGGAAAGGGCGCTCGCCATCAATGCAGTTGAAACAATCAATGATGGGATGGACATCTCACTCTGCTCGATTCAGCTTCACACCAATCAGTTGTCTTACTCCGGAGCAAACAACCCGCTTTATTTGCTCCGCAGAGCCGGCAACCTGGCTTTAACCGAATTCATGCAACCGGTATTCTCAACCAATGCCACACTGTTTCATCAGATCAAGGGCGATAAACAACCTGTAGGGGCTTATGCCTACCGTAAAAAGTTCACGACTACAACCGTGCAGCTATGCGAAGGTGATGAAATATATCTGTTTTCGGATGGATATGCAGATCAATTCGGAGGCCCCCAGGAATTGAAATTTAAATACAGCCAACTCAAAGAATTACTGGTGAGACTGGCGGGGCAACCTGCTTCCAGAAAAAAAGCCTCCATCGAAGAGGCCTTCCTGTTGTGGAAAGGCGATCATTTTCAGATTGATGATGTATGCTTGCTTGGTCTGAACCCGATGGAACATAGCTCACCCAATACTTCTGACACGGTATACTAAGCGCCAATGAAACACAGCCTGTTTGCTTCTATTCTGCTGTTGATGGCCTTGTTCACGGTGTGTAAACAAGGCTCAGCCCAAAATAACACACGGGTAAAAACAGCCGACGTACCCTGTTTCGGCGCTGCATTCAACAGCAACAAGGAGGTGTATAGAGGCTCCGGTTATGCAGAGAGTACAGACTTTTCGGTTGCAAGAAACAAGGCTTATCTGCTTGCATTGCAGGAGCTGTCGGCCTCCATCAAAACACAACTGGCTTCGGTTTCGACACTCTATACGCGTTCTGAAAACAAACCGGCTTCTTTCAAACAGGAATTCGAAGGATTGATCCAGGAGAGTATCAACGAGACGCTCGACGAGGTAAAAACCATTTGTCAAAAACAGGAAAATCTGGGTAAAGGAAAATTGAAGGTTTACATCGCTCTGGAGGTGGATAAAAAAGAATTGCTAAAGAAAATCGAGGGGAAGTCGGCTGCTCCAACCCATGCAGCCCTTGATTTCCAGAAAACAAAATTTGAGGACCTGTTTAACAAGGAAATGGAGAAAACAAACTAACCGGTGATGAACACGCTGATACGCTTATTGACCCTTCGCTTTTCGCTCCTCACCTGTCTGGTGTTGTTGAGCACGACAACGAAGGCAGCTGCCGATGATCAGGCGCTTACCGTGGCTATCACCGAATTTACGACTCAAGGCGGGACAGCAGATCAAAACTGGATAGCTACAAGTTGTGCCGAGGCGCTTACCAATAAAATTGCAGGACAACGAAACATTAAAATTGTAGAGCGCCAATACCTCGGCAAGATCATTGAAGAGCTCAAATTGCAGGCATCGGGCCTTGTCGACGAAAACACGGCCGTTGAACTGGGCAATCTGGTAGGGGTGAAGTATTTTATTTACGGATCTGTTTCAATAGCAAGCGATGCACTGGTTCTCCGGAGCCGCACAGTAGACGTAAAAACGGCACAGATTGTTTCTGTCTCCGAAGCCAGCGGAGTTTTGTCCGACATCTTCCGCCTTCAAAACGAACTGGCTCAAAAGGTCTCCACCGATCTTTCATTCGGCACAATCACCATCAGCGAGAATGACCCGGCACGGATCGAAAGCCTTCCTTTTTCGGTAGCCTCTAAACTCGAAAAATTGAAAAAGATGGCTGCTACACTGCCCTTCTTTTTTCTGGATCCTGCCCGCAAACGGCGTAGTGCAGAATACATGCTTGCCATCAACCTGTGCGACGATCTGATCGAAAAATACCCGAAGCTGGAAGCCGCTCATTATTACAAGGCCTTGTTCAGTATCCATGCAGAAGATTTTTCGACGGGCGATGCCGAATCAAAATCGGCCAAACAACTCAACCCCGATGATGCAGATGCTTTTTTACTCCGCGGGTTCTATTTCTACATCACCGAAAAATACACCGAAGCAACACAGGTTCTGAGTTATGCAACTACCAAATTTCCGAACGATTCACGAACCTGGTATGCGTTGGCTAAGCTGAATCTTAAACAAAACAACAGCATTGGCGCTATGGAATGCTTTATCAATGCCATCAACAACGGACCTTACCTCCCGCTCGCCGATGATAATTTCAGAAGTCTGGTTACCAGCACGACATTTTCAGCCGGACAATTTTCGTCCGGGGTTTATTATGATATTGCAAGCATGTATAAAACACTCTATGGCGCCCGAAGGGTCATTGACGGGAGTACCTATCAGCTTGCATCCAAAACGGCGATGGCCATGCCTTCTTTTGCCATCAGCTACTACATCAAAGGCATCTATGAGTCGGCACAAGGCAACAACCAGCAAGCCGAAACAAATCTTTACCATGCCATTGAACAGAAACCCCTTTTTGCCGAAGCACACCGGGCTTTGGGACTTGTTTATCTCCGCACAGGTAAATGCAACCTGGGCAGACAGCATATCACCATCTATACACAAACCGACAATGCAATCACCGATTTTCAGGAACTTCAAAACAAAATGAACCAATGCAGATAATGAAAACAGCCGTACTGCCGTTTCTTTTCCTCTTTTTCATCGGCTCAAAACCCGTTTCCGCCCAGCTTTATGGTGAAACAAAACCAGAAAAGGTGAAGAAAGAAAAAGGGCAAACCACCGATGTCGGCCATGCGAACGATCAGGGCACTCCCTCCCCGACCGGAACCGAACCGGCAAGAGACTATAGCAAATACAGCGACAGCGACTTGCAGAACATGCTCCAGATTGCGGCTTCGAAAACCGATCTCGATGCCATGTTAGGTCTGCAAAAAGAGATCGACTCCCGAAAATCGATAAGTGCCTATGCTGCATACAGCTATGTACAGCTACAGGGCCTCCTCAACAAAGCGGTTGACAAAGAGGATTACAAAGAAGCCGACCGTATAAAGACCGAGCTGAAGAAAAGAGATCAAAACAAAGGCATGCCGGCTGCAAAACCCGAAAAAAGCAACGATCTGGAGAGTATGTCGGTTGAAGAACTCACCAATCTAAAAAACGAAGCCCTCGACAAAGAAGACTATACCAAAGCACAACAGATTCAATTAATCATCAACAAAAAGAAAAACAAATAATATGAAAAAAAACATCCTTCAATTCGTGTTCCTATGCCTGCTCGTTGCTGTTACAACCACCTCCTGCAAGTTGAAAGCAAAGGCATACCTGTATACAGAATCGTCTATTCAGCCATCGGATGTTCATGTTCAGACCATCGCCATTCTTCCAAACAGACTGCCTGCCACCTTGCAGGATCCCGAAAAATGGAGGGTGAAAAATTACAAAGCAATAAAAAAGATCCTGACCGCAAAAGGATTCAATGTGATCGATTATGAAACTTCTAACCAGATGTTTCAGCAATCGGGATTGCCTCTGGAAGACACGAAATCATCAAGAGATAAATATGCTGACCTGGCCCAGAAATTAAATGCTGACCTCTTGGTATTCCCCTATTATGCCACTTCGTTCAATAGTACTCCTTTCTCCAATTCGTACACATCCATTGCCTCTCTGCAATTTTACAGTCTTGCCCAGAATGATTTCAGCGCCCGGGTAGATTTGGAAGGAGTAGATAAAATCAGTACATGGCCTGGTCTTGCAATCCCTATGCTGGGCGCATTTATTACATTAATCGGCACTCTTAACCAGGAAGATTATGCTTCAGATCCGCAAGCTTCCAGCGGCCCTCCATCCGACGGCCCTATTATTTTCGGTTCTGTTCTCACCATGGTAGGCCCTCTTTACAACCTCCTTATACTTCCCTCTGAAAAAAAGGCGTACGACAAAGCCTTTGCACGTGGCTTCAAACAAGGCTTTGATGTTTATTTCAGCCGGTTTTCGCCAAACCCGAGTGGAGGCAACCGTTTTTCGGGTCAAAACAACGGAGGCAACAAAAGTTCAACACCGAATACAGGAAGTAACACCACGGCCCCGGCAAATACCGGGAACACCAATTCCGATACAGCAACAGGCAAGTACGCCAAATACTCGGTGACCGATCTTGAACTGCTAAAGAAAGCCGCTGCTGATAACGGAGACTTCAAAACTGCAGCCGAAATAAAAGAAGAAATTGACAAACGAAAAAAATAAAAACGACAAACCCCAAACGGGGATGCGCCTATGAAGTCATTTCTCTGTATAAAACAATTTATCTTCCTGATTGCAGCTTGCAGCTGTCTTTCTGAGGCTGCAAGCGCTCAGAAGAAACCGGAATGGGTCAGCAACCGTCCGTTTTCGAACGAGTATTTCATCGGCATCAATTTCGCCCCAAAAACGGGCACCGATTATATTGAACAGGCAAAGACCAAGGCGCTGAAAGACCTTAGTTCTGAAATCGTGGTAAACATACATGGAGAGTCGTTCCTGAAAACCACCGAGCTCGACAACGAAGTAAAACAATCTTTTCAGGAAAACATCAAGACTACCGTTCAGCGCGATCTGGAAGGATATGAGCAGGTTGATGCCTGGCAGGATAAAAATGAATATTGGGTGTATTACCGCCTTTCAAAAAGCGCCTACTATGCACAGAAAAAATTAAAATTCGAGACCGCGCTCAACACGTCGACAGGCATTTACGCCAAGGCCAGAGATGCCGAAACTGCCGGCAATTTCTATGAAGCCATACAGCTCTTTTTGCTAAGTACCCGCCCGCTCGAACCCTATCTTGCCGAAACGTTTGATGCCGGGCTCAAAAACAAAAGCGATGAAATCATGACGGGGGCAATCCTTGCCATAGATGATATACTCAGCAAGATCAAGGTGGTGGCAGTAAACAAAACGCTCAAAATCAAAACCGGATCGGCTTCGGCCTTAAATCTGCAAGTAAAAGTTACCTACACCAATGCCGGCCGGGAACTTCCTGTTTCAAATTTTCCGCTATACTGTACCCTGTCTTTTTCAACTAACAACGGCAAAGGCTCACCCACTATGGCAGCTGTGAAAACGGTAACAACTTCAGACGGAACAAACACAACCCCCTTCTCCGTTTCCTCCTCCGACAAAATATCGGAAGCAAGAGTGGCTACCGATCTTTTCGCGTTGGTAAAAGAACAGGAAGATGTATTGCTGTCAAAATCGGTTACAAAGAAAACACCCGCCTTTGATCTGTTCACCATCGAGCTAAAATCGCCCACCATCTGCTTTGTTTCGGATGAAAAAAACTTCAATAAAATGCTGGGTGTAAATGTGCTTGAACCGGCGTTGAAAGACCAGTTCAGGGAACTTGGGTTTACCTTTGTTGCAACACCTGCCGGGGCCGATTATGTGGCAAACATTACGGCCGATACCAGGGCGGGAGGTCAGGCGTACGACCTGTCTGTTACATTCCTCGATGTGAACATCACCATCACCGACCCTGTTAAAAATGAACAGATCTACTCGAAACAATTTCCCGGAGTCAAGGGAGTAAAACAGGATCCCGGAGCAGCCGGGAATGAAGCATACCGCAAATTGATAAACGGTGGTTTTAAAACTGAACTATTCCCCGAGCTTAAACAGAAGTTTGGAAACCAGGAATGAGAAAGCCTGGATGATTCAAGCGCAGAAACAAACAGTCTGCTCAATCTTTGTTGCCAAAAGCGAGATGTAATCCGACAGTCAACCCTACCGAACTGAACGGGAATACCTGGTAAAGCGCCTGAGCAGGACTGCCTGTTGCAGTAGGGATACCGGTTCCGGTTGTTGACGTGTAACTTGACGAATAATCGGTTTCCTTGAGGTTCTCGGTGTCAATGGCCAGGTTATCCTTGCCATTGGTTGTGGATACCGTATGCAGCGCTTTTCCCGGTGAATAGGTCTGAAAACAGGAAGTCAGTTCGGCAAAGAATCCGAGTTTTTGGGTAAACAGATACGTTACGCCCAATGCACCATGAAACCCCATACTTATACGTCCCGAATATTTCCAGATATCGTCGTTGGTGTTCGAAGTATTGCTTGTTGAATTAGAGATGGTAAGCGAATTATTATCAACTGTTTCCTTGGTGATACTGCCCAATACACCGACAATCAGACCAGCGGAGGCATAGGGATGTATTTTCCCGTTACCAAACTGCACCCTTACTCCCGGTATCAAACGCAACATCGAGCCCTTAAAAGACGTAGTTGATATGTCGGTAGAGTTGGTAGAGCTGCCGGGCGTTGCTACCGTATTAGAGGTCAGCTTATCTGTTTCGGTTGTTTGCGAAGTGGATAGCCCCATTAAATAACCAACCCCCAGCTCTATACCCAGGTTCTTAGTCAGCATATATCCCCCGAACAGCCCTGCGTTGATGCCTTTACCCATAGAATACGGAGCGCTTTGGTTCGTTACGCTCGTAGTACTGCCTGATGAACCAGGATTGGTATAGGTATTGGTCTTGCTGGTCACATCGGCAGTAAGCAACTGTTTGGATGCCGGAAAGCCGTAACCGGCATCAATTCCAAGATAGGTGCCCTGGGCTTCAACAGAAAACAGATTGAAAAAGAATGCCAGAAACAGGCAGGCAGAAAGACAGATTGGTTTCATATCGGGTTGGGGGTCTGTGCTGATTCGGGGCGAAGATAATACATTCGGGCTTTCTTTGTTTCCAGGCTTTCATCTTTCAGCCTGTAACACCCCTGCGGGGTATTGCATGCATCCCAAACCACAAATCAGATAGAACCTGTCCGAAAAACGGCAGGAAACTTTAAATTTGCAGGCAACCTGGGGGCCTCGCCGGTACATTCTTGCCGGTTAAGACCACTGGATTTCTGACCCTCACAACTACTTACTTCGTTTGCTTATGCCAAAAATCCTTACGATAGACATCCATACGCATATCCTCCCCGAGCACATTCCGAACTGGAAAGAAAAATTCGGTTACGGCGGTTTTGTGGCGCTCGAACATCACAAACCCTGCTGTGCACGGATGGTGCTCGATACAGGCAGGTTCTTCCGGGAAATCGAAGACAATTGCTGGAGTTCTGAAAAACGGATCGAGGAATGCAACCATCACCAGGTAGATGTACAGGTGCTCTCTACAGTTCCGGTCATGTTCAGCTATTGGGCAAAGCCGGAGGACTGTCTGGAGTTGAGTAAATTTTTGAATGATCATATTGCCGGGATTATTGCTGCCTACCCAACACGTTTTATCGGTTTAGGCACCATACCCATGCAAAGCCCCGGACTTGCTGTTAAAGAGATAGAACGGTGTAAACGCATAGGTCTTGCCGGCATACAGATTGGTTCGAACGTAAACCAACTCAACCTCGACAATCCGCTGTTTTATCCCATTTTCGAAACCTGCGAAAAACTGGGTATGGCCGTGTTTGTACATCCCTGGGAGATGATGGGCGAAAAAGAAATGCAAAAATACTGGCTTCCCTGGCTGGTAGGTATGCCTGCAGAAACATCGAGGGCCATCTGTTCGATGATTTTTGGAGGGATTTTCAACCGCTTTCCGCTCCTGCGTGTGGCGTTTGCGCATGGAGGAGGAAGCTTTCCGGCAACATTGGGGCGTGTGGAACATGGCTTTCGGTGCCGCCCCGATCTGGTAGCGCCAGACAACCCGGTGAACCCACGTACTTATACCGACAAGTTCTGGATCGATAGCCTCGTGCATGATCCGCTAATGCTTGAATATGTGGTTAAACTCTTTGGCGCCGAACGGGTGGCATTGGGGTCGGATTATCCGTTTCCACTCGGAGAGCTTCAACCCGGCAGCCTTATTCATTCAATGCCATTTGAGAAAGAAAAAAAAGAGCTGTTGTTGCATGGGGCAGCGCTAAAATGGCTGGGGTTGGAAAAGGGCTTGTTTGTTTGAGGAACCGCGCTATGTCTTGATCAGAAATGCAACCGTGTTGGATAAGACTCCGGCATAGCGTGACAGCACACTCCGAACAGGATGACAATCACCCGGTGTAAAGCACGCGCCTGTACCTGGCCATACCCATCGAAAATCCGGCTATTTATCGTAAATTTGATGCTCTAATTCAAGCACACACCCAGACACCATGAGCGAAGCGATCAAACACGAATGTGGCATTGCATTAATTCGATTACTCAAACCCCTCTCTTTCTATCAAAAAAAATACGGAACCAATCTGTACGGCATAAACAAACTGTATCTCCTGATGGAAAAACAGCATAACCGCGGGCAAGATGGGGCGGGTGTGGCCAATATTAAATTTGACGTAACCCCCGGCAGCAGGTATATCAGCCGGTACAGGGCTACAGGCAGCAATGCCATCAAGGAAATATTTGGCAAGATCCATGCAAAATTCGAAGAAGTTCAAAAACGCAGACCCGAAAAATTACAGGATTCGGAATGGCTGAAAAAACATGTGGCATTTACCGGAGAGCTCTTTCTGGGCCATCTCCGTTATGGTACATACGGAGGCAACAGCATCGAAAACTGCCACCCCTTCCTGCGTCAAAACAATTGGATGACACGCAACCTGGTGGTAGCAGGCAATTTCAACCTCACCAACGTAGATGAGCTGTTTGATCAGCTCGTGGCCCTTGGGCAACACCCCAAGGAAAAGACAGATACCATTACCGTGATGGAAAAGATCGGTCATTTTCTGGACGAGGAAAACGAGCGTCAGTTCCGAAAATTCAAAAGCAAAGACCTGAGCAATCAGGAAATCTCCGAACACATTGCCGAAAACCTCGATATCGAACGGATCCTCCGCGATGCCAGCAAATACTGGGACGGTGGTTACACCATGGCCGGTCTGTTCGGACATGGTGATACCTTTGTACTCCGCGACCCCAACGGCATACGGCCTGCTTTTTATTATATGGATGATGAAGTGGTAGTGGTAACTTCCGAACGTCCTGTTATACAAACAGCCTTCAATGTTCCGATTGATGCCATACGCGAGATTACACCGGGCCATGCCCTCATCATCCGAAAAAACGGACAGGTAGGCGAATCAAAGATCCTTCCCCTGGCCGAGAAACGGTCCTGCTCTTTCGAACGTATCTATTTTTCCAGAGGAAGCGATGCCGACATCTATCAGGAACGAAAAAACCTGGGAAGCCAGCTCGTCTCATCCGTCCTCAAATCAGTTGATTACGACCTGAAGAATACGGTCTTTTCATACATCCCCAATACAGCCGAAGTAGCTTTTGGAGGCCTGGTCGATTCCCTGCATCATTACCTCAACGTAGTAAAACGACATGAGATCATGAAGATGGGCAACAATGTAACCGAACCCCGTCTGAGCGAAATCCTCTTCCAGCATCCCCGCATCGAAAAAATCGCCATCAAGGATGCCAAGCTGCGCACCTTTATCACCAACGACAGCAGCCGCGACGATATGGTGGCTCACGTTTATGACACTACCTATGGGGTTGTGACCCGAGGCATAGACAATCTTGTAATCCTCGACGATTCGATTGTACGCGGCACAACACTCAAACAAAGCATCCTTCGCATCCTCGACCGGTTGGGGCCAAAAAAGATTGTGGTTGTTTCTTCTGCACCACAGATCCGTTATCCCGATTGCTATGGAATAGATATGGCCAAGCTGGGCGACTTTATCGCCTTCCAGGCTGCCGTTGCGTTGCTGCATGATCATTTCAAGGAAAACCTCCTCGACGAGGCCTATGAAAAAGCAAAGAATCAGGAAGAATTGCCTGCCGCTGAAATCACCAATGTGGTGAAAGAAATCTACAAACCTTTCACAGCCGAACAGATCTCCGAAAAGATAGCCGAGCTCCTTTGCCCCGATGAGGTGAAAGCCGAGGTTCAGATAATTTATCAAAGCATAGAAGGACTCCACAATGCATGTCCGGATAACACGGGCGATTGGTATTTCACCGGTAACTATCCTACCCCCGGCGGCAACAAGGTTGCGAACCGCTCATTCATCAATTATATGGAGGGCAAGAATGTAAGGGCCTACTAACTAGGGTTCACTCAAATTAACCAATCGTCACACAATCATTCACGTACATTTGTTTATCCCGCATTATTCATTCGGAATTGGCCTTCCCACTCAAATGGCTGACAGCACATGCACCCAGCGGGATAACCGGGATGCACACACACAAAAGGCTTAACGCACGTTGCATTAGCCTGTTACACGGCAAATGCAAAATCCCGGGTTATCCCGCATTATTCATTCGGAATTGGCATTCCCACTCAAATGGCTGACAGCACATGCACCCAGCGGGATAACCGGGGCACACACACAAAAGGCTTAACGCACGTTGCATTAGCCTGTTACACGGCTTTTCCAAAATCCCGGTTTATTGTCAAACTGGCACAAGCAGAAGTATTGATTTAGCTTAAAAGGCTTGCAGCTAGT